>JBGTNF010000204.1:0-3237 GCA_041743205.1 Thermomicrobiales bacterium
GGTTTCGCGATCGTCCTGCCGATCCTGGGCATCCTGGCGTTCGGGCGCATGGAGAAAGCGGTTCGCGCGGCCGGCACGCTGGAGATCGTTTGATCGCGTCCGTGAGCGGGCGCGAGCGAGTCAGCCGACGCCATTCCCGAAATGCCTGGAGTTGTATACAATGCGCAGGCGACCGGCACAGGCGCAAGAGACGGCCTATCGATCCAATTCGGCCTGAAGGCCGATCTGGATTGCGCACATTCGTACCGGTTCGAGCGGCGGAGGCAGGCGGGTGTTCAAGCTGGACGGCAAGACGGCCCTGATCACCGGGGCGGGCTCCGGGATCGGGCGCGAGATCGCGCTCCTGTTCGCGAAACAGGGCGCCACGGTGGCGGTGGCCGACATCAACGAGGCGGGGCGCGATGGCGTGGCGGACGAGATCTCCCGAGCCGGAGGCAAGGCGTTCCCGATCGCGCTCGACGTCACCAGCCTGGACGCGGCGAACGCGGCGGTAGCCGAGATCGTGACCGCCACGGGAAAACTCGACATCCTCGTCAACAACGCCGGGATCGGCATGGTCGGCAGCCTCACCGAAACGGAACCGGACGATTTCGCCCGGCTGGTGGCCGTCAACGTCTACGGTGTCTACCACTGCTCGCAGGCGTCCGTGAACCAGATGCTGGCGCAGGATCCGCGCGGCGGGTCGATCGTCAACATCGCCTCGGTGGCAGGGCAGGTCGCGGTGCCTCGCCGGTTCGCCTACGGCACGACCAAGGGGGCCGTGATTTCGATGACCCAATCCACGGCGATGGACTACGTAGAGCAGGGCGTGCGCTGCAACTGTATCTGCCCCGGCACCGTCGAGAGCCCGTTCGTCGAGGCCTACCTGAATAGATACCACCAGGGCGAGATCGAGGCGACGCGCGCCCAGCTCCACGCCCGGCAACCGATCGGGCGGATGGGTCGCCCGGACGAGATCGCGCCGCTAGCCCTCTACCTCGCTTCGGACGAGGCCGCGTTCGTGACCGGCTCGCAGTACACGATCGACGGCGGCTGGACGGCGCGGTAAACAAGGAACGGGCGGACACAAGGTCCGCACCCCTACGCAGTCACGGCCCGTGCTTGTAAGGAATCATCGATGGCTACACCCTCCACTCCACTCCTCGGCCGCACCCAGCGGGGCGCGATGCCGATCGCCGATGTCACGGTGAAGCTCAACCCCGCAGATGACGTGGTCATCGCCAAGCAGCCGCTGCTGCCGCGCACCACGCTGACCGCGCCGGACGGCGACATTACGGTGACGCAGATGATCCCGCCCGGCCACAAGCTGGCGATCCACGCGATCCCGAAGGGCCAACCGGTCCGGCGCTACGGGCAGATCATCGGCTTCGCCTCGCAGGACATCGCCGCCGGTCAGCACATCCACACCCAGAACATCGAGGTCCACCAGGGCGAGCTGGATCTCGACTACGCCTTCAGCGAGGGAGTCGAGCTGGTCGAGTTCGTGCCGGAAGCGGAGCGCAGGACGTTCCTGGGGTACCGCCGGGCCGATGGCCGGGTCGGCACCCGGAATTATGTCGCCCTGCTGGCGTCGGTCAATTGCTCGTCCACGGCGGTCCGGCGCGTGGCCGAGCACTTCCGCAACAACCCGATCCTGGACCAATACCCCAACGTCGACGGCGTGATCGCCTTCCCGACCAAGGGCGGCTGCGGCGCCCACTACGGCTCCGACTACCTGGGGATGCTCCAGCGCACGATGGCGGGGATCGTCAACCACCCCAACATTGGGGGTTACGTGATCGTCAGCCTCGGCTGCGAAACCAACCAGCCGGACGACATCATCGACATCGGCAATCTCGACAACGGCCACCGGCCGCAGGTGCTGACGATTCAGGAGGACGGCGGATTCCTGAAGACGGTCGAGGTCGGCATCCGGGCGGTCGAGGAAATGCTGCCGAAAGCCAACGAAGCCAAGCGCGAACCGGTCCCAGCCTCGGAACTCGTCGTCGCCCTCCAGTGCGGCGGGTCCGACGGTTGGTCAGGCGTGACCGCCAACCCCGCTCTCGGCTACGCCGGGGACCTGATCGTGAAGCAGGGCGGCACGATCGTCCTTGGCGAAACGAGCGAGGTCTACGGCGGGGAGCACATCCTCACCCGTCGCGCGGCGACGCCGGAGGTCGGGCAAAAGCTGGTCGACAAAATCCACTGGTGGGAAAACTACACGGCGATGTTCGGCGCCTCGATCGACAACAACCCCTCGCCCGGCAACAAGCTCGGCGGCCTGACCACGATCTACGAGAAGTCGCTGGGGGCGATCGCCAAGGCTGGCACGACGCCGATGAACGACGTCGTGGACTACGCCGAACGGATCACGACCCGGGGCTTCATCCACATGGACACGCCCGGCTACGACCCCGTTTCGGCGACCGGGCAGGTGGCGGGCGGCTGCACCATCGTGGTCTTCACCACCGGCCGGGGGTCGGCTTTCGGGTTCAAGCCGGCGCCGTCGATCAAGATCGCGACCAACAGCGACCTCTACGCCAAGCAGGAACCGGACATGGACATCAACGCCGGCAAGATGCTCGATGGACTCACCCTCGAAGCGATGGGCGCGGAGATCCTGGACGTGATCCTCGACATCGCTTCCGGCACGCCGAGCAAGAGCGAAGCGGCCGACATCGGGGAAGAGGAATTCAACCCGTGGATCATCGGCGCGACGCTTTGATCTGCTCATTTACCGTCATTCTGACCCAAGGGAAGAATCCCCGCGCGAAGCGCATCCGGCGTAGCCGGACTTCGATCCTGCCAGGTTCGAGCGGCGACTCCGTCGCCGAGTGCTTCGCACGGGGATCCTTCGCTGGCGCTCAGGATGACGGCACTGAAGAGTGCTGACCGATGGCCGGCACGACTTCCACCGATGACCTCATCACCCTCTTTGCGGAACGGCTTGCCGCCGTGGCGGGCGAGGCGCATCGCGTCGCGACCAGCGAGGCGGCAGCCGAGTCGATACTGGCAATTGCCGGAGCGACCGAGCGGACCATCTGGATTTCGGACGAGGTAGGTGAGCGGGCACCGGCCGTGATCGCGGCCCTGAGCCGATGCGGGTTCGACATCCGGACGCCGGCCAATCCTTCCGAAGTCCGCGACCAGCCACTGGGCCTGGCGATTGCCGATGGGGCGATTGCCGAAACTGGTAGCGTGATCCTGATCGAGCCACGGATCGCCTCGCGGTCGGTGACGCTGATGACCGAAACGCTG
>JBGTNF010000205.1:0-5205 GCA_041743205.1 Thermomicrobiales bacterium
GCGGCGAGGTCGAGGCCGTGCGCGACATCGACCTCGGCATCCCGGCTGGCGAGTTTTGCGTCATCGTCGGCCCGTCCGGCTGCGGCAAATCGACCCTGCTGCGGATGATGGCCGGGCTCGATGTGCCCACCATCGGGCAACTCACGATCACGGCGCCCACGGGCGGCACGCCGTCGAACGCGGTCGTCTTTCAGGGCCGCAGCCTTTTCCCGTGGCTCACGATCGCCGACAACATTGGCTACGGGCTCAAACTTACTGGCGTGGGCCGGGCGGAGCGAGAAACGATCACGTCACGGCTGCTGGCCGTGCTCGGCCTGAGCCGGTTCGGCGGCGCCTACCCGCATCAGCTCTCGGAGGGGATGCGGCAGCGGGTGGCCATTGGGCGGGCCCTGGCCGTCGACCCCGACCTGCTGCTGATGGACGAACCCTTCGGCGCGCTCGACGAGCAGACCCGCTTCATCCTCCAGGAAGAACTCCTGCGGATCTGGGAATCGAGCGGCAAAACGGTGGTTTTCATCACCCATTCGATCGACGAGGCGCTCGTGCTGGCCGACCGGATCGTGGTGATGAGTGCCCAGCCCGGCACGATCCGGGCGGTCATCGACGTGCCCTTCCCGCGCCCCCGCTCGATGACGGCGGTGCGCTCCGATCCCGCCTTCGGCAGCCTCTTCAACCAGACCTGGGACCTGCTCCGTGACGAAGTGATGCGGGCCCGGCAGCTGCAGGACGAGGCACTGGCCCGATGATCGAACCGTCAGCCCCTCCTGCCGCTCCGGCCCGGAACGCCGATCCATTCCGCACCCGTCGGCTGATCGAATTGCTCCTGACCGTGGCCGGCCCGGCCCTCATCATCGGCGTCTGGGAACTGCTCGCCCGCACCGAACGGATCGACTCCCGGTTCTGGCCGGCTCCGAGCGTGCTCTGGGACACCGCCGGCGAAATGACCCGCGACGGGTCGCTGATCGAAAACATGCTGATCACGGTCGAGCGCATCGTCTTCGGCTTCGCCTTGGGCACGATTCCAGGCATCGCGCTTGGCCTGGCGATGGGCCTCTTCTGGCCGATCCGCAGCTTCTTCATGCCGATCTCGACGGTGATCTACGCGATTCCGAAGATCGCGGTCCTGCCGCTGATGATCATCGCCTTCGGCACCGGCGAGACGTCGAAGCTGGTCACGGTCGCGCTGTCGATCTTCTTCCTCGTCGCCCTCAGCACCATGAACGGCGTGATGGAGCTCGATCGCTCCTATCAGGATATCGCCCGCAACCTTGGCGCTTCGCGGTATGAGTTGTTCACGACCGTCGCCCTGCCGGGCGCCCTGCCCTCGATCTTCACCGGGATGCGGCTGGCGCTCGGGTTCGCGCTGGTCGTGGTCGTTGGCACGGAGTTCCTGAGCGCGAAGGATGGGCTGGGTTACATCATCTGGAACAGCTACCAAACCCTCCGGATCCGCCAGATGTTCGTCGGGCTCGGCGTGACGGCCCTTCTGGGCTGGGTGTTGACGATCGGGCTCGGGTGGCTGGAAACCTGGGCGCTGCCGTGGAAACGCGCCGATCGCCGGGCGCCCTCGTTGAAAACCTGGTTCTGGGCGGTGCGGCCTCGCTCGTTCTCGACCTCGACGATCCCGATCGTGGCCGCGACCGCGCTGGCGGCGGTCGATGGTGACGTTCGCTGGGGCTTCTTCGTGCTGATGCTCATCGCCTCCGTTCTGACCCACGCCGCCTGCAACCTGACCAACGATTACTTCGACGATGTTCGCGGCGTCGACGGAACCGACACGCTTGGCCAGGGCGGCGCCTTGCAGCAGGGCGCCCTGACGCACGCCGACCTGCGGCTCGGTATCGCCTTCTGCTTCACCGGGGCCCTGATCGCGGCGCTGCCGATCATCGCCTCGGTCGGGGCAGTCGTCTTCTGGATCGCGGTCGCCAGCGCTGCCGCCGCCTTTCTCTACACCGGCGGGCCGTTCCCTCTCGCCTACTACGCGTTGGGCGAACTCACCGTTTTCCTGGCGATGGGGATCGGGATGGTGACCGGCGCCTATTATGTCCATACGGGCACGGCGACGATCGAGGCGGTGCTGCTGGCAACGGCGATGGGCCTGCTCTCGGCGGGGTTCCTGCACGCCAACAACGTGCGGGACATCGAGTCCGACCGTCGCCAGCAGAAACGCACCCTGGCCAACCTGCTGGGCCGCCACGTGGCGACGATCGAGTACGCCTTCCTCGTCTTCGTGCCGTTCGCCTGCGCGACCGCGATGATCGTCCTCGACCCCGCCTCGTGGCCGTTGCTGCTGGTCTTCGTCGCGTTCCCGATCGCCCTGCGGCTGACGCGGGAGATCGCGGTCGAAACGGCTCCGGCCCGGCTCAACGCGCTCGTCCGGCGGTCGGCGAGTCTCCACCTGGTGTACGGGACGCTGGCGAGCATCGGCCTGGCGCTGACTGCCATGATCGGCCTCGCATGAGCACACGACGTTTCACGTCTATCCTCGCCGTGGTTGGCGCCATCGGGATCGTGGTCGCGGCGCTGCTGGCGTGGCGGGCGAGGTTCGTGGCGCCGTACCGCGCCCAGGTCCAGCACGTGCTGGTGCAGACCCCCCGTCAGCACCGGAACCTGGCTGGCCTGACGATTGCCTTCGTCACCGACACCCACGTCGGGCCGCACTTCGCGGGAGCCGACCTTGAGCCAGTGGTGGCCCGTCTGGAGGAGATTGCGCCCGACATCGTCCTCTTCGGCGGTGATTACATTTGCGAATCACCCAGGTTCATGGCCGACGCCGCCCCTGTCCTGGGCCGCATGGCGGCGACCGCCCGCTACGGCGCCTGGGGCGTGCTGGGCAACCACGACGTCGCCAATATCCGGGAGCGGGTCCTGCCGCCGCTCGAAGCCGCCGGGATCCGGATCCTCACCAACGACGCGGCCTGCGTCGAAACCGAGCGCGGCCCGCTCTGGGTCGTCGGCATCGACGACGGCCTGCTCGGCGAGATCGACCTCGACGCCGCGTTTTCCAAGGCGCCGCCCGACGCGGCTACGATCTGCCTCTGGCACGAAGGCGACCGGGTCGAAGAATCCGCGCCTTACGGCGCCTTCCTCCAGCTTTCCGGCCACTCCCACGGCGGGCAGGTGCGCTTGCCGGGCATCGGCGCGCTCGCCGCGCCGTCGTTGGGCAAGCGGTATCCGCTCGGTCGCTACGCCATCGGCGACGGCGAGCTCTACGTCTCGGCGGGGCTCGGCATGTATCGCCCGCCCGTGCGTTTCAACTGTCCGCCGGAGCTCACGATCGTTCGGCTGATCGATTGAGGCCGGGCATCCCTTGCGGGGCGCCAGCAAGGGCGCCATGCTCACCCCGGCGTGGTTTGGGGCCGGCCTGCTTTCAGAAATGCGTCGACCCTCATCCGTCATGTTGAGCGCCAGCGAAACATCCCCCGCCGAAGGCGGTATTGGGTAGCGCGTCCGCACTCTACCGGCTTCGCCGGGGGATATCGCTCCGCTGCGCGTCGCTGCCTCGCAAGCTCGGAATGACAACGTGGTGAAGCTCCGGATCTGACACGGATGCTCGTTCAATGTACCGCGTGGAATGCAAGATCAAGGAGAAACGTTCGTGGCACAAGACAAGGTTCGGATTGGCGTCATCGGGTGTGGGGCGGGGATTTTCCACCTCGAAGGGTATGAGGCGGAACCACGCGCGGAGGTCGTGGCCCTGGCCGGGCTCGACACCGACCGCTGCCAGATGCTGGCCGGCCGGTTCGGAGTGCCCCGCATCTACCGCGAGTACCAGGAGCTGCTCGCGCAGGACGACATCGACGCCGTGAGCATCGCCGTCCCCAACTTTTTGCACATGCCGGTCGCCGTGGCGGCGCTGGAAGCCGGCAAGCACGTGCTGATCGAGAAGCCGCTCGCCCGGCACGTCGACGAAGGCAAGCTGATGGTCGAGGCGGCCGAGCTATGCGGTAAAATCCTGGCCGTCTCGTTTCAGCGCCGTACCCGCCACGATGTCGAGATCGTGCGCGACCAGATCGCTTCCGGCGCCCTGGGTCGGGTCTATTACTCCAAGGCGTACTGGATGCGGCGGTCCGGGATACCAGGCCTCGGCTCCTGGTTCACCTCGAAAGAAGCCGCCGGCGGGGGCCCGTTGATCGACCTTGGCGTGCACGTACTGGACATGGCGCTCTACATGCTCGGCAATCCGGTCGTGACCACGGTCAGCGCGGCGACCTACGCCGAGATCGGCACGCGGGGCCGCGGCAACTGGGTCGGCCGGCGCACCAGCCAGTCGTCGGACGATCCGATCACCTACGAGGTCGAGGACCTGGCGACGGCCTTCCTGCGCTTCGAGGACGGCGGCACGTTGCTGCTCGAAGCGTCGTGGGCCTCGTTCACGGAGATGGACGACGATTTCGGCGTGCAGTTCTACGGCAGCGAGGGTGGGGCCCGGATTCATTCGAAGAAGTACGCCGATGTTGACACGCTCGATCTCTTTTCGGAGATTGGCGATACGTCGACCGACAGCCACCCGCGTTTGGTCACCCGGCCCGGTCACGCCGAGATCATTCGCGGCTTCGTCGACGGCATCCTGAACGGGACGCCGGTGACGCCGGACGGCCTCGAAGGGCTCGACCGGGTGCGGTTGATCGACGCGGTCTACAAGTCCGCCGAACTCGGCCGCGAGATCGACATCGCCGAAGTCGGGTGACAAAATGGGTCGGCTGGTGCAGGATGCCGGTTGAAGCAGGTGCACGCCGCCATCGGTTGGCCGCCACAAGGGCGGCCACTACCGGGTAATTGGTAGGGCTGCGTATCCAGCGGGGCCACCTTGTGTCCGCCCGGGTTGCCAAGTGACAGATTGGCGTCCTCAATTGGGTTGGGTGAACAACCCTTGGTCGTAGGCGGAACGTATGCACTCGACGCCGAGTACCGCCTTCGGCGGGGGATTCCTCGCAAGATCGGAATGACAGTTGGGGTGTGTCGAGTCCCCAGTTTACGCGTTCAGGCCCAATCGGCGAAGGAGCTTCTGTTCACATGGCAAGCAATATTCGCGTCACTGTCTGGAACGAGTACCGGCACGAGAAGGAAAGCGAGGAGATCGGCGCGATCTACCCGAACGGCATCCACGGCGCCATCGCCGAGGGCCTGAACGCCGCCGGCGGGTTCGAGGTCCGCACCGCCACGCTCGATGAACCGGAGCACGGCCTGACCGAGGACGTGATC
>JBGTNF010000206.1:0-3952 GCA_041743205.1 Thermomicrobiales bacterium
CCAGCACCTCGTCCACGGTCAGCGGCGTGACCGTGCAGTCCTCGGCCGTGGGCAGCGTCGCCGGGTCGATATCCCCATCGTCATCCTGCGCCAGGAAGCCCCCGAACGGGATCGACCCTTCGTCCGGCGGTTCGTTGCCGGTCCCGAAGCCCCATTCGTCGGCCGCGCGCCAGACTCCGGCGGTCAGCGCAAGGATGAGGGCAGCGGCCAGCAGTGCGTTCGCGGCCCGTTCCCAGGGCCGGCTGGCGACGACGTTCGAGGCAATTGAAGCGGACGCAGTTTGTTCGGCGGCGGCGGATGAATTCAGGGCACCCGAGTGTGCAGACATGCGATCCTCCCATGATGGTGAACGCGGCGAGACGGCGACGGCGTACTGCCCCAGCCGCGCGTCCAGCCCATGGATCTGGCGCGCGGCGGCGCTGATCTCCGCCAGGTCGAAGTTGGAATCGGCATCGGCGTCGATGTCCGTGGCGGGGGTCGACGTCCCCGCCACGTAGGCGTCGAGCCAGTCGATGAACGGATCAATGCGTCGATCGTCGTTGGTGGTCATTGCAGTAGCTCCCGGGTGATGGCGGTGGGGTTGTCACGGAGCAGGTCGCGCAGCGTGCGGTAGGCGCGGAATTGCAGGGATTTGGTCGCCGGGATCGAGAGGCCGAGCGCGTGCGCGACTTCGCCAGTGGAGAGTCCCGCCAGCCGCAGCTCGACCCCGGCCCGCTGCCGTTCCGGGAGCTGGGCCAGGAGCGCCATAACCTGCCGCGCTGCCTCAGCACCGAGAACGACATCCTCCGGAGAACCGGACGCGTCGACCAGATGGGGCGCCAGGACGGCGTCGCTGGCTCCGTCGAGCGGGACGTGGCGGCGGTCCCGGCGCCAGGTGTCGACCACGACGTTGTGGGCGATGGCGAAGAGCCAGCTGCGAAAGGTGCGCAAGGGCCGCAAGGGCTGTCCGGAGCGGTTCCGGTCGGGCCGGAACCTGGGCAGCGCGGTGAAGGTCTTCATGAAGATGATGGACGCGGCGTCATCGGCCGCCTCCGGCGTGCCCAGGCGACGAAAGCAATCGACGTAGATGGCCTGGCGGTAGCGCTCGTAGAGGGCGGCGAAGGCGGCGGGGTCGCGTTGGGCGCGCTCGACGAGGTCCCGGTCATCGACCGGCACGTGCTCGCCAACGCCGTCGTCTCCATCGTCGGCCGCCGCGAAGGGCGCCTTCCGCACGAGTTGCACGATGTCCCCCTCCTCCCCACCGGTCGCGCCGGTCCATCGTCGCCTGTCCTGTATACGCGGGAGGGCGCCGAAACGGTGCGCGGGAACGCCGCGCTCGATGGATCTCGAGACAGCCCTTTCACACCGCCGCGAAACGGAATCGCCGCCCCAGGCGTCAGGAAAGTGGGTAAGATGATGATTCAAAAGGAAAGGAGCACGGGAGGGCGGCCGCCTTGCGGCCACAGGAGAGAACCATCAGGCCGGTCTTGAACGCGGCTTCAATGCCGCCCTGTAGACGACATCGCACCAGGGGACCCAACATGTACATGTGGAACACGCAACGAAACCGGTTGGCCATTGCCTTAACAATGCTTGGCGTGGTCGCCTTCGCCAGCCCCGCAGCCGGGTATGCCCAGGGCGACAGTCCAGGAACGGGCCCGATCGACGTCGGCGCCTGCGGTGTGTACGACTCGCAGGCGGACGCCCAGGCCGCCCTCGACGCCGATCCCAGCCTGGCGCCTGAGCTTGACGGGGATGGCAACGGCGTCGCCTGCGAAGGCGGCTTCGACAGCCCGGGGACCGGTCCGATCGATGTCGGCGCCTGCGGTGTGTATGACTCGCAGGCGGACGCTCAGGCTGATCTGGACGCCGATCCCAGCCTGGCCCCGGAGCTCGACGGCGACGGAAACGGTATCGCCTGCGAGGGCGGGTACGCTGGTGACGAAGACGATGCGACCGCGGACGATGACACCGGTGACGATAGCGACGACGCTGTTTCCGCGCTCCCGTCCACCGGTTCGGGCGCCACGATGACGGCGGACAACCTCGCGACCCAGGTCGCCGGCGCCTTCGCGCTGATCGCGGTGGCCGGCCTTGCCGGTGGGTTCGTGGTCCGGCGCGCCGTCGCCGGGCGGTAGCCGTCAGGCAAACCGCTGATAATCATTCACTCCGTCCCGGGCCGATCACGTTCCGATCGACTCGGGACGGGTTCGTTAATCGACCGCTGGCGTTTGCGGCAGAAGCGACGCATGACACAGGATCGTGGCTGGTCCATGCTCCAGGTTCAGGTTCAGGTTCCCGATCCACTATTCGAGAGGCGCCCATGACCCCCGAGGCCAGTCCCCACGCCGAAGCAGCGGACTCCCCAACCAAACCGACGGGGCCGGTCGTCCGCCACATCCTGAGTTCGACGCACCCGGCGTCGGCGCCCGGCGAGACCTTCGAACTCGTGCAATACATCATTCCTGCCGGGGCCGAGCTGCCGGTGCACACCCACCCGGGGGTGCAAATGGCGACGGTCGAGTCGGGCTCCCTGACCTACCACGTCGTCGCCCACGGGCAAGTGACCGTGACCCGGGCGGGCGGCGCCGAGGAGACCATCGGACCTGGCGAACAGGCGCTCTTCTGCGTGGGCGATTCGTGGGTCGAGCCGGTCGGCATGGTTCACTTCGCCGAAAACCGCACCATCGCGCCCGTCGTCCTGATCTCGTCGTCGCTGCTCGATGACGACGCGCCGCCGGCCGCGCTGGTCCAGACGCCTCCCGAACGCTGAACTGGACGATCGTCGAGATCAGGATCGCGGGGTCAGCCGGTTCCAGCGGTCGCCGGCTTCGATCGCTGGTTGGGGCCAGCCACGCCCAGCATCACGAAGGGCAGCACAGGGTTGACCTGCGGCCGCAGGCGAGCCGACCGGTATCATTCGATTGCGTCGAGTAAGGGGAGGTCAAGCGCGCCGGCTCCGGATTGGCGAGTCATACGAAATCCGGATGAATCGTGGACGTTCCCACAGGTACGTCATTCCGAGCGGACCCTGAGCGCAGCGCAGCGAAGCGATAGGGGCAGTCGATCCAGCAGGGCGGCATCTCTCGCCGCAGCGACGTGTGTAACGGTCATCGGAATACCCAGTGTTTACCCGGATTTGGTATCACGGGGAAGCAGGTCCGATCGAGACGTGCGGAACGCCGCCCGACACGGTCACTGGTTTCCCTTGCAATATAACCCTGACGGAAGGTTAGGATTCCTGGGCCAGTTGTTCGCTCACCGGACCATCATGGCTGGGTTTCGCCCGCAACGTAGCGTAAATTCCCGTTGCGGCCTACAACGCGAGTTCCCACTGCTCGCCGACCATCGGCACGCCAAAATCCGTGTGCGAGGTGCGCTCGGTAATCCGAAAGCCCTCCGCCTCGTAGATGCGCCGCGCCCCGGTCAGCACGTCGTTGGTCCAGAGCGTCATCCGGCGGTACCCGGCGGCCCGCGCGAACCGCAGGCATTCCCGCACCAGTGTCCGCCCAAGGCCGCTGCCTCGCGCGAAGGGATCGACCAGAAGCAAGCGCAATTTGGCCGTGTCGTCATCCTGGCGGGCGACGAATACGCAGCCCACTGGCGCGCCGTCACGTTCGGCGATCCAGCAGCGCTCCCGCGCCGGGTCGAACGCGCGCAGGAATTGGGCGACGATTTCGGCGACCAGGGCCTCGAACCGTGCGTCCCATCCGTACTCCTGCGTGTAGAGCGCGCCGTGGGCCTGGACCACCCAGCCCATGTCGCCGGGCCGATGATTGCGCAGCACCACGAGGGGCGGCGGTTGGTCATCGTCGAGCAACCGGGCCGCCGTCCCCAGCGCTTCGACCAGCCGCCGCTGGTCCGCCTCCGGCATCTTCGCGAGCAGGGCGGCAATGTCGTCCCGCGAGCGCCCGGTCACCGCGTCGAAGAGATCGCGGCCGGCTGCGGAGAGCGAGAGCACGGACTGGCGCCG
>JBGTNF010000207.1:0-3896 GCA_041743205.1 Thermomicrobiales bacterium
GGTTGGGGCGGTGTTGGCGACCAATTGGCCCGCGTTACGGCCTCCGTGGCTGGACGTGGGCCGGGATCGGGCACTGGTAGGGGCGGCCGGCGGTCGATTCGGTGAATTCGTCCTTGGCCCGTTGCAGCAGCGCCGGGTCGAGGATGAAATCTGCCGCGGTCATCGCCATCGCCTTGGCGGCGTGGAGCATCCCCTTGTGCCCGATCGACATCGCGCCGGTGGCGGTGATCGCCCAGCTGTGGCCCGGCACGCCAAGCGCGAAACAGGTGGTCGTGATCTGCGAGGTCGGCGTGATCCACGAAACGTCCGAGACGTCGGTCGAACCCGGCATCACCTTCTCGGCGTCGCGGATCGGCCAGACCTCGCCGTTCAGTCCCTGGTCGACGATCTCGCGCGGGAGGCTCTCGGCCTCCAGCATGTAGGCGCGCAGCTCCTCGGGGAAAGCGTCGGCGATCGTCTTGCCGTAGGCCTTCTCTTCGTCGGTGAAATCCATCGGGCCGAGCTCGTCGAGGATCGCCATCATCCGCTCGCTGATGACCGTGTTGGAGAGCATGTTGTAGGCGCCGGAGACGAAGTTCTCCTCCAGAGTGGTTTCGGTCATCAGCGCGGCGCCCTTGGCCACGTTCCGCACCCGCTCGGTGAGCTCCTCGACCTGGTAACGCTCGGGTGAGCGGATGAAGTACCAGACCTCGCAGTCGTCCGGAACCACGTTCGGGGCACCGCCGCCGTTGGTAATGACATAATGAATACGGGCAGCATCGATCACGTGTTCGCGCAGGTTGTTGACGCCGACGCTCATCAGCTCGACGGCGTCCAGCGCCGAGCGGCCGGTTTCCGGATTGGCGGCGGCGTGCGCCGTGCGCCCCCGGAACCGGAACTTGATGTTGTTGACGGCCAGGCTGGAACCGGCCCAGACCGAGTTCGTGGACCCCGGGTGCCAGGTGATGGCCAGGTCGAGATCGTCGAACGCCCCGGCGCGGGCCATGAACACCTTGCCTTCGCAGGTTTCCTCCGCCGGGCAACCGTAGTAACGGACGGTTGCTGCCGTGCCGGTGTGCTCCAGCCACGACTTCAGCACGCTCGCCGCCGCCAGCGCCGCCGTGCCGAGCAGGTTGTGCCCGCAGCCGTGCCCCGGGCCGTCCTGGACGATCGGGGACTGGCCGGCCTGCCGCTCCTGGGAGAGGCCGGGCAGGGCGTCGTACTCCCCGAGGAAGCCGATGATCGGCCCGCCCGTGCCGGAGGTCCACTCGGCCACGAACGCCGTCGGGAGGTCGCCCACGTTGCGGGTGATCGCGAAGCCGTCCTGGGCCAGATCGTCGGCTTGAAGCTGGCAGGCCTTGTGCTCGGCCAGCGCCAGTTCCGGGTGATCCCAGATCTGGTCGGCCATCGCGATGAACCGTCCCTGCCGCTCTTCGAGCCACTCCTCGATTTCGACCTGCGTCGTGTTGCCTGCTGCCGCCATGGTCCCGTTCTCCCTGGTGAGCGGTTGAGACGCAAATGGCGCCCAGGCGGCAGCTTGCCGCAGATCGGCGACGCAGACAAGGGCTGCCGATCGAGGGCGTATTGGGCACCGAGCCCGGAACCCGGTAAGGTACGGCGTGTGAATCGTTGCCCAAAGGAGTGCGCATGCCACCCATCGAGATTCGCCGTATCGAGTGGCGCAGCGCGCTCATTGCACTCGCGGCCCTTGCGACCCTTGCGACCCTTGCGACCCTTGCGGCCGTGGCCCAGCCGGACGCCGGTGCGACGCCAGCGACCAACCTGAACGCGGCCGGCGTCGAGTTCTTCGTCGATCCCGAGGCCCGCGCCCGGCGCCAGGCGGAAGACTGGCGGGCTTCACGACCGGCGGACGCCGACCTGTTGATGCGCATCGCCGAAACCGCCCAGGCCGACTGGTTCGGTGACTGGACCCCCGACCCATACACCGCCATCGGCGACCGCGTCTCGCGCGTGGTCGGGGCGGGGGCGTTGCCGGTACTCACGCTCTACAACATCCCGTTTCGCGATTGCGGGCTCTACTCGGCGGGGGGCGCCAACGATCCGGATCACTACCGCGCCTGGATCGTCAACGCAGCCCGCGGCATCGGCGAGCGCCCGGCCGTGGTGGTACTCGAACCGGACGCCCTCTCCGCCACCGAATGCCTGACCCCGGGCCAGACATCCGAGCGCTTCGAGTTGCTGGCCTTCGCCGTCGATACGCTGGAGGCCCAGCCGATGACCGATGTCTACATCGACGCCGGCAACGCCAGCTGGCTACCGCCCGACGAAACCGCCCGGCGGCTGGCCCAGTCCGGCGTCGACAACGCCGCCGGGTTCGCGCTCAACGTCTCCAACTTCTACGCGACCGACCCGTCGATCGCCCACGGCGTGGGGATTTCGGATGCGCTCGGCGTCGAGGGCGGCACGCATTTCGTGATCGACACCGGGCGCAACGGGAACGGCGCCTGGCAGTCCGACGATCCCGAAACGTGGTGCAACCCGCCGGGCCGCGCGCTCGGCGAGCGCCCGACCGTGGATACGGCGCACCCGCTGGTCGACGCCTACCTGTGGATCAAGAGCCCAGGGGAATCCGACGGCGAGTGCCGGGGAGCGCCCCCCGCCGGCGAGTGGTACCCGGAATACGCCCTGGAGCTGGCCCGCAACGCTCGTTGGGAGTGATGACGCAATCCGGTTACTCAACCAGCAATCCTCGCCAGTCGTAGGGGTCAACCCCCGTGTTGACCCGACGTCGGCGGTCCCGTTGCCTCGGGCGATCACGCAGGATCGCCCCTACCCCAGCGTCGTTAGGTGGCACGAGCGGTTCACGCAGCATGTATCTGGATTCGGTCTCAAGGCCAGTTCCGGCGCCCGTCGCGGCTGTCCGCGCCCCTACGGAGCGCCAGCACATCGAGCAGGATGAGCAGGACCGCCAACACGACCAGTTCCATCGCGAACTCCCGTCACATCCACGTCCACCACATCGGAACGATCGACACCACCACCAGCAGGCCGAGGACGCCGTTCGCGATTCGCCAGTGCTGGTCCGTCTTCAGCGATCGGGCGATCGCTTGCCCGCCGCCGCACCAGAGCAGCCAGTTCGGCACGGCCACGACCGCGAAGACGATCGCGAGCAGCAGGGCCAGGCGCGGGGAGGATGGCGCCAGGGCCGCGTAGCCAGCCGTGGCGCTGAGCGCCATCGTCCACCCCTTGGGATTGAGCAAGGTATTCATCAACCCCACCCGGAAACCGCTCCGGACCGGCCGGTCGCCCGGCGAGAGATCGATTGCCCCGGCCCGCGCGATCCTGACCCCGAGCCAGACCAGGTACCCGGAGCCCACCACCTTCATCCCCGTCCTGATCGACGGTTCGGCCTCGATCACGGCGCCCAGCCCGATCGCGGCCACCGCCAGCTCGGTCGCCAGACCGGTCACCACCCCGAGTCCCAGGGGGATGCTGCGCCGGAGGCCGACCTGCACGCCCGACGTGGCCATGAGCACGTTGTTCGAGCCGGGGCTGAAGGTCATCGCCATCGCGAACAGTACGAGCGACAGGAACTGCTCGCTCACGACGGCGCCCCGGCCGCAACCAAGCGGTACGCGCGGCTGGTTGGGGAAGGCCACCAGTCATGCGGTTGGATGAAGTATTCGGTCATGGCGCAGTCGTCCTCGATACGCAGCCGGCTCGATGTAGACGACAGTACCGGTGCAATGCCTGTTTGTCACCATGATTGTCACTACGACATTGAGGATGTACCATCCGGACATGAACGAATCCTGGACGCCCGTCATCCACTCCGGCCTGGGCACGCTGCACCAGCGACTCCTGCACGCCCTGCGCGAAGACATCGCCGGCGGCCGCCTGGCGGCGGGAGAACAACTCCCCACGCAGCGCGACCTGGCGCGGCGGCTCGGGATCGG
>JBGTNF010000208.1:0-1560 GCA_041743205.1 Thermomicrobiales bacterium
TGGGCCGGGTGGCGCTGGCCGTCTTCGACCCGCCGCGGACCGGGGCCGGGCCGCAGGCGATCGCCAACCTGGCCAAGCTCAAACCGGCTCACGTCGCGGCTGTTTCCTGCGACCCGGCCACGTTCTCCCGCGACATCCGCGGCCTGATGGACGCCGGCTACGAAGTCGTCAGCGTCAAGGGGTTCGACATGTTCCCGCAGACCCATCACGTCGAGATCGTGGGGCAACTCCGGAGGATCGACGCATGAGCGAACCGATCGTCAACGAGCTTCGAGCTTTGGTGGGGCGGCATGTCGATGGCGGGTTCTCCGGCGTCTGCCTCGTCAAGCGGGGTGAGACCGAGATCCTGCACGAGGCGTACGGGCACGCCCACCGCGGCTTCGGGATTCCGAACACGGTCGAGACGCGGTTCGACATCGCCTCGGTCACCAAGACCTTCACGGCGGCCGCAATCCTCCAACAGATAGAGGCGGGCGAGATCTCGCTCGAAACCCAGGTGATGTCCTTCCTCGGAATCGAGGGAACGCGAATCAGCGACGAGGTGACGGTCTACCACTGCCTCACCCACACCTCCGGTATCGGTGACGACGCCGACGAGCAGGCGGGCGAGGAGTACGAGGCCCTCTTCATCGACAAGCCGAACTACTCGATCCGGGAATCCGCCGATTCCCTGCCGCTGTTCGTCGACAAGGAACCCAACTTCGCGCCCGGCGCGGGCGTGCGCTACAACAACGTCGCCTTCCAGCTCCTTGGTCTCATGATCGAAAAAGTGTCGGGCACGTCGTACCGCGACTACGTCCGGCAACACGTCTTCGCGCGGGCGGGGATGACCGGCGCCGATTTCTGCGCGATGGACGGTATCCATCCCAACCTGGCCGAGCATTACAAGAAGATCGCGCATGACGACGGCACAGTCGAGTGGCGCAAGAACATCTACTCCTACCCGCCGATCGGCTCGCCCGACGGCGGAGCGACCGTGACCGCGCTCGACCTCGACCGCTTCGTGCGCGCGGTGCGCGCCGGGAAACTCCTTGGCGCGGAGTGGACGGAACGGCTCATCGCACCGGAGGTGAAATACGATGAAAACGATGACGGTGAATCCTTGTGGAACGGCTTCGGATTCGAGTTCGAACTGGACCCTGAGGGTGGCGTTATGCGAATGGACAAGGAAGGCGACAACGCCGGCGTCGACAGCATCATGGCGTACTTCCCGGCCACCGACACCACGGTCGTGATCCTCGCCAACATCGACTACGACATCTGGAAGATGTTGGGCGAAATCGAACCGTTGGTGGTGGGGTAGGTCGATTTGGGGTCATCGGCTTCGTTGTCCGCCGCAACCACTACCAGATCAGGTTTGTAGGGGAGGGCTAACGGGCACCAAGCGGAGCAAAGCCGGATATCGCCTGCCCGCGTATGCCCTCCCGCGACCTCCATGACAGTCGTCTGCACTGGCTCGCGGCACGTTGTCCGGCACACTGTAAAGAAGACAGGTTGCCGGGAGCGGGTGGGCATACCCGGGCAGGCGATATCCGGCTCTGCTCCGCTTGGTGCCCGTTA
>JBGTNF010000209.1:0-6880 GCA_041743205.1 Thermomicrobiales bacterium
GGCATCTGCACAAGACCGCGGTGAAAGGCGATGACTTCGTCTTCATCGATGCTGGCGAGGACCAGCCGCTCGACCTCGGACAAGCCAGCGATATCGGCAAGATCGGGAACCCAGTTACCCATGTCGATCCACGCTCCCGCGTCCATTCCTGATAGGCTTGACGGATACTGAGCAAGCACGCGATCCGGCGTCGACCGGTTTCATACGACAGGAGTTTCACCGAAATGGCCAATTCAGGAAAGCGCGTCGCCGTCGCTCTCGCCGCCAACTTCGAGGATATCGAAGCCACCTCCCCGATCGAGGCGCTCGAAGGAGCCGGCGCCGAAATCACGATCATCGGCACGAAGACAGGCCAGATCGAGGGCAAGAAGGGCGCCGTGCTCGAGGCGACCACCACCTTCGCCGACGTCTCGCCGGACGATTTCGACCTGCTGCTAATCCCGGGCGGCGGGGCGCCGGAGAATCTCCGGATCGACGATGGCGCCGTCGCCTGGACGAAGGCCTTCACCGACTCGTCGAAACCGGTCGGAGCCATCTGCCACGGCGCACAACTGTTGATCTCGGCCGAGGTGCTCAAGGGCCGGACCCTGACCGCCGTGAACAAGGTGCGGGACGACATCCGCAACGCCGGCGGCAATTATGTCGACGAGGAACTGGTGGTCGACGGCAACCTGATCACCTCCCGGGTCCCAGGCGACTTGCCCGTATTCAACGCCGCCCTCGTATCCGCACTTGGCGCCGGCTGACGCCTGCCCGTTCGATCAGGATCGCCACGAATGACCGAGACTGTTGCCTCCGTTGCCATTGTTGGCTCCGTTGCCGATGCCGCCGCGATCCCACTCGCGCCAGTGGGCCTGCAGAACGCCAAAGCCTTCATCTTCGATATGGACGGCGTGCTCTACCGCGGACGGGCCCCGTTGCCGGGCGTCGCCAACCTGTTCAACGCCCTGACGCTTCGCGGAATCCCCTTCCTGCTTGCCACCAACAACTCGATGGCGACGCCGGCAAGCTACGTGCTGCGGATGGCGGAGATGGGCGTGGAAGTCGTCGAGTCGCAAATTCAGACCTCGGCCACGGCAACCCGTGACTATCTGCTCGGCGAAATCGATCCGGCCTCCCGGATCCTGATCGTCGGGATGCCGGCCCTGGCCGAGCAAATTTTCACCGGCACCCAATTCCAGCCGGTGGCCGACGATCCGGACGAACACATCGACGCGGTGGTGGTCGGGCTGGACCTGGATTTCACCTACGCCAAGCTCCGCCGCGCCAGCGACGCCCTGCGCGAAGGGGCGAGGTACGTGGCGACCAACGCGGACGCGACGTTGCCCCACGAAACCGGCATGCAGCCGGGTGCGGGCAGCGTCGTCGCCGCCTTGTCGGTTGCCTGCGGCCGGATCCCGATCGTCGTCGGCAAGCCGGAGACGTTGATGATGCTGAAAGGCATCGATCAGCTTGGGGTGCGTCCGGAGGAAGCGGTGATGGTCGGTGACCGGCTCGACACCGACATCCTCTCCGGGCACCGGGCCGGACTGAAGACGGCGTTGGTGCTGACCGGCGTATCCCAACGCGGGGACCTGGCGAAGGCGGAAGTTCTGCCCGACTACGTGTTCGCCGACTTGCCGGCCCTCACCCAGGCGCTCGTTGGCCCGGGGTGACGGGAACGAGTGAGGAGCAATTCGGTAGGGGATATCCAGAGGGGCCGACCTTGTAACTTCCCGTACTGCCGGATGGAACGGGTCGTACTGGCCGGTCTTGTGCCGGCCACCGCAAGGGAGCATACAAGGTGCTCCCCAACCAGAGAACGAACCATGCCTGCTCCAAACACCCAACCGCATCGATTGCGAATCGGCACTGCGCCGGTCAACTGGAACAACAACGACCTGGCCGGTTGGTGGCCGATCGAGCCGTTCCCCCAAATCCTCGACCGGATGCAGGAGGCGGGATACGTGGCGACGGAGTGGGACGCCAGCTTCGGCTCGGATGTCGAAAGCCTGAACCGGGAGTGTTCCGCCCGCGGCGTGACGTTCACCGGTGCCTACCAGTGGCTGGATTTCGTCGATGACGACGCATTCCAACGTGACCTGTCGGCGGTTCAGCCGCTGCTCGGGACGCTTCAAGGCATCGGCGTCAAGCACTTGATTGTTTCGGACTCATTGCGTCCGCATC
This sequence comes from Thermomicrobiales bacterium, assembly GCA_041743205.1. GTDB lineage: Bacteria > Chloroflexota > Chloroflexia > Thermomicrobiales > UBA6265 > JACCYX01. Next base: position 2,167 of record JBGTNF010000209.1, read on the forward strand.
GTGTCGCAATGGCCGGCTCGGTTCCCGAAGACGGCTCGGCCTCACTGGCCGAGGCAGCTTACGATCGGCTCGCGTCCAACCTTGTGCGGCTCGACGATGTCGCGAAGCAGTTGGGCCTCAACGTCCACTACCACAACCACGTCGGCAGCTACATCGAAACTCCAACCGAAGTGGCAAGGCTCCTGCCGTACCTGGCGGAGGCTGGCGTCGACTTGTGTTTCGACACCGGGCATTACGCATTCGGGGGCGGCGACTCGTTTGCCTTCCTTGCCGAGCATCATCAATCGATCGGCTACCTGCACCTGAAGGATGTCGATCCTGAGGTCCTGGCGATGGCGCGATCGAACCGGTGGTCGTTCCTCGACTCGCTTCGCAACTACGTGTTCTGCCCGATCGGGACCGGCAATGCCAGGATTGCCGTCATCATGGACTTGCTTGTATCCAAGGCGTTCCAGCATTATGTCATTATTGAGCAAGACACGTGCCGTGACGATGCAACCGCCAACGCTCGTGCGAATCTCGAACAGGTGAGAACATTCGAGGACACTTCCCGGTCAACGCAAAGGACTGCGCCATGTCCATGATCGAGTTCAGATCGAAACCAAACACTGCTACAACCGAGCTTGAACGATTGTCGTCCCGCGCCCGCCAGCTGATCCTGGAAACCGTGCACCACGCCGGGGCCGGGCACGTTGGCGGGCCGCTCTCGGTGACCGACATCCTCGTCAACCTCTACTTCAACCGCCTCCGGATCGATCCGGAGCAGCCTGGCGATCCCGGCCGCGATCGCTGCATCCTCAGCAAGGGGCACTCGTCGATCGCGCTCTACACGGTGCTGGCGTTGCGCGGCTACCTGCCGGTCGAGGAGCTGGCAACGTTCGACGCGATCGACTCGCGGCTCCAGGGACATCCCGATCTCCGGGCCCTGCCCGGTCTCGACATGTCGACCGGCTCGCTCGGCCAGGGCCTGTCGCCGGGCATCGGCATGGCGCTGGGAGCGAGGTTGTCGAAGCTCGATTTCCACACCTGGGTCATCCTCGGTGACGGCGAGATCCAGGAAGGTCAAATCTGGGAAGCGGCCTTCGTCGCCCACCGCTACCGGCTCAACAATCTGACGGCGATCGTTGACTACAACCGGCTGCCCCAGTTCGGCTGGCCCGACGCCAGTGGCTTCACACGGGACGAGCCAATCGACGATCCTGGCGGCAAGTTCGCCGCCTTCGGCTGGAACGTGATCGAGGTGAACGGTCACGACCATGAGGCCCTGACCGGCGCATTCGACGCCGCCACAGCCCACGAGGACGGACCAACCGTGATCGTGGCCCACACGGTCAAGGGCAAGGGCATCTCGTTCATGGAGGGCGATTACAACTGGCACGCCACGGCGCCGAATGCCGAGCAACTCGCCGCCGCCGTGGCCGAACTCGAAGGAGCCCGCTCGTGAGCCTGACCATCACGCCGGGAGCCACCGAGTCGAAATCGATCGGTCTGCGCGAGGCCTGGGGCGAACAACTCGTCGCGCTCGGCAACGATTATGCAAACCTGGTGGTGCTCGACGGCGATCTCGCCAATTCGACCAAAGCCGACCTCTTCGCGGCGGCCCATCCCGGCCACTTCTTCGAGATGGGCATCGCCGAGCAGAACATGCTCGGCGTGGCGGCCGGCCTGGCGACGACCGGCTACGTGCCGTGGATCAGCACCTTTGCCGCCTTCGTCGCCAAGCGCGCGCTCGATCAGATCCGGGTCGTGATCGCCCAGCCGTCCCTCAACGTCAAGATGTGCGGCGCCTACAGCGGGATCCTGACCAGCAAGACCGGCAAGACCCACCAGTCGGTCGAGGACCTCGCGGTGTTCCGCGCCATGCCGCACGTGGTGACGATTGCGCCGGCCGACGCGATCGAGCTTCAGGCGGCGATGACCGCGATGATGGAGGACGACCGGCCCACCTACCTGCGCGTCACCCGCGACGCGACACCGGTCATCTTCGCCGACGACTACCGCTTCGAGTTCGGCAAGGCGCGCTTGTTGCGGAAGGGCACCGACGTCGGTCTTATCAGCACGGGCGTCCAGACGGTGCGTGCGCTTGAGGCCGCCAACATGCTGGCCACGGAAGGTGTCTCCGTCGCGGTCCTCCACGTCCCTACGCTCAAGCCGCTCGATGTCGACGCGATCTGCGAGGTGGCGGCGATGACCGGCGCGATCGTGACCGCCGAAGATCACTCGATCATCGGTGGGCTGGGCAGCGCGGTCGCCGAGACGCTCTCTGAGCACCTTCCAACGCGGATGCGGCGGGTCGGCTGGCAGGACACCTACGGCGAGTCAGGGCCGAACGACGCGCTGCTGGAAAAATACGGCCTGACTGGCCGGCACGTCGCCAACGCCGGGCTGGAAATCCTGGCGCTCAAGGCGCCTTCCGAGGCGTTGGCCGAATGAAGGCCCGACCTAGGATCGCCCTGATCGGGTGCGGCCGGATCGGTCGCATTCACCTGCGCAACCTGCTGGCGCATCCGGAGCGTTGCGAGCTCGCGGCGCTGATCGACGCCAACGAGACGGCGTTGCGAACGATCGCCGACGACTTTCAACTCCACCACGTCTCCACCGAACCAGCCGACGTGTTCGATGATCCGACGATCGACGCCGTGATCATCGCTTCGTCGACCGAGACGCACGCGCCGTACATCATCGAGGCGGCGCGAACCGGCAAGAGCGCCTTCACCGAGAAACCGATCGCCCTCGACCTGGAGTCGACCGACCTGGCGCTGGCGGCGGTGGCCGGCGCCGGGTCCCGGCTCCAGGTTGGATTTCAGCGCCGGTTCGACAGTGGCTACGCCGCCGCGAGACGGGCGATCGAGGGTGGCGATCTGGGCGGCATCGAAATGATTCGCGACGCGATGCGGGACCCGGCCCCGCCGCCGCTCGCGTACCTCGAACGGTCCGGCGGGCTGTTTCGCGACATGACGATCCATAACCTCGACTGCGTGCGCTGGCTCAAGGGCGAGGACCCGGTCCAACTCTTCGCGATCGGCAGCGCCCTGACCGGCGGTGATGTGCTGACCGTCAACGACATCGACACCAGCATCGTCACGATGCGCTTCGCCGACGGGTCGCTGGCCTTGATCGAAAACAGTCGTCGCTCCGGATTCGGGTACGACGTCCGCACCGAAATCTTCGGGTCCAACGGCGCCCTGTTCGTTGGAGTCGGACCGGAAACCCCGGTCCGCCATTACGACGCCACCGGCGTTCACGAGGATCATCAGCATTTCTTCCTCGAACGATTCCGGAACGCGTACGAAGCCGAAATCCTTCACTTCGTCAAAGCCATCGCGGATGACACCGAGGTCGAGGTGACCGGGGCCGACGGCCGGGCGGCGCTCCACCTCGCGATCGTGGCCGAAACGTCGCGCGCGTTGGGCCGCCCGGTTCGGGTCGACGAAAGTGAGAGCCGGATCGAAGCCGAACCAGAGACAAGGATAATCATCAGTGCCTGATCCGAACGAGCTGCTGCTCCACTCATCCCCCCTCACGTTCCCCAGCACCGGCGTTGCGGTCAGTCCCGAAGAAGCGGGCTGGAAGTATGTCAGCCTGCGCACGATCCGGATCGCAGCCGGAGCCACCTTCAGCTACGCCACAGGCGACGACGAAATCTGCCTCGTGCCCTTGCAGGGTTCAGCGACGGTCGACTGCGACGGGCAGTCCTGGGAGATATCCCGACCTGGCAACGTCTTCGATGGCAAGCCAACGGCGCTCTACCTGTCGGTTGGGTCGAGCTTCAACATCGTGGCCAGCGTCGATTGCGAAATCGGCATCGCCGGATCGAAGGCAACCAGGACTTTCCCCGCCCGGCTGATCGAGCCGGACGACATCGATGTCGAGATTCGCGGCGCAGGCAACGCCGCCCGCCAGATCAACCACATCATCAAGCCGGAGTTCCTGGCCGACACCCTGCTGGTGGTCGAAGTCTTTACGCCGAGTGGCAACTGGTCGAGTTTCCCGCCGCACAAGCACGATGTCAGCGACATGCCCGCGGAATCCGACCTCGAAGAAATCTACTACTACCGGATCGACCCGCCGGACGGTTTCGGCCTGCAGCGCCTGTACACGGCGGACGGCTCGTTCGACCACGCCTGGGTGATCAAGGATGGCGACCTGCTGCTGGTGCCAGAGGGGTACCATGCCTTCGTGATCGCCCACGGCTACACCGGCTACTACCTGAACGTGCTCGCCGGCGACGAACCGGTGCGGACGATGCAGCCTTCCGACGATCCGGCCTACGCCTGGGTTCGTGAGACCTGGACCGAGGACCAGAACGCCGGCGCCACCTCCTGGGCGGAAATCGACGCCCGCGTCAACGCCGGCGCCGGCAAGCGCTCGTAAAGCGGATTCCGAGTAAATCAGACTGCAATCGGATTTTGTAGGGGCGACCCAGAATCGACCGACAATGACAGTTTGGCGGGACACCTTGTCGATTCGTGTGACCGCCCGGATCTTGCCCGATGGGACACCACGGATGTGAACACGGATTCCGTTTGATCTGTACCGCCACAGACCAAGGAGCGAGGTAACCATGAAGACCATTCGCATGACGGTCGCCCAGGCCATCGTCCGGTACCTGGCCGTCCAGCACACCGAACGCGACGGCGTGGAGCAACGGTTGTTCGCCGGCATGTTCGGGATCTTCGGGCACGGCAACGTGACCGGGATGGGCCAGGCGCTG
>JBGTNF010000210.1:0-10670 GCA_041743205.1 Thermomicrobiales bacterium
GATCAGCGCCTCGTGCCCAAACCTGCTGACGCAGGAACTTTTCGATGAGTTCAACGTCGGGTGGGAACAGGAGCTGGTCACCAATCACGCCGAGGTGATCGACGGCCGCCTGCAAATCCCGACCGGGCCCGGCCTCGGCACGGACCTGAACTTCGCCGAGCTGGACAAGCACCCGTACCAGGAAACCAACTTCCTGCCGCTCTTCGCCCCCGGCTGGGAACGCCGCGAAGGCGAACGCCCGCCCACGGACGAGCCCTCGGCGAGCCGCACCGGAGCGTAGGGTTTCCCGGGTTGGCTCCTACCGAATGACGTAATTCCGTAGATGCTGACCTTCCTCGGCCGTGCAGCAGGTCTTGCCAACCGGATCTTGTCGAGGATGTGTCCGCTCGGATGGTGGCCATATTGGGCGCCGCCGTTCGCCACCATCAGGGCGAACTCACGGATCGACCACACGTCTGTTTGCCAGGCGCCGGCGTCGGTCGATCCTGGTTCGCCCCTACGAGATGCGGACGAGAGTCACTCCTAGCGCTGGCGAACGTACGGGAAGTCACGAGGCGTCGTCGTCTCACAGGAATCGGGCCGAAGCGTTACAGTTCCAGAGCACATTTGCTCCTGGGCCCGACCGGCATGCACGGTGGTTGGGACTGCGCTAGTGGAGGCAGATGTTTCGTGAGCGATACCAGCTTGCCCCGCGACCTCACGTCGCGCGTGGCGCCAGGCTCCAGCAGGCCGGGTTCAACGGCAGCATCAGTCGAGGTCGATGGCGGGCAACGCCTGTTCACGTCGCTGATCGAGCGGTTCGGTGACGAGATCTATCGCTTCGCCTGCCAGCTCACCGGCAACGGAACAGACGCCGACGACCTCTATCAGGAGACGCTGCTCAAGGCGTTCCGGGCCTACGCCAAGCTTCCGACGGATGCCAACTACCGGGCCTGGCTCTACCGCATCTGCTCCAACACCTTCATCAGCGACCGGCGCAAGCACGGCCGCGTGTCCCCGATGAACGACCTAATGGCGGCAACCCTCAGCGACGCCGCGCCGGACCAGGCCCGTGCCCTCGATGCCCGCGACCTGCTGCGCGACGTGGAACGGTTCGTCGACACGTTGCCCCCCAAGCAGCGCGTGGCGCTGGTGCTGCGCAAGCATCACGAATACGGGTACGCCGACATCGCGGATGTCCTCAACAGCTCCGAAGCCGCGGCCCGCGCCAACGTGCACGAGGCGCTGACGAAACTGCGCGGCGCCTTTTCACACCGGATGGAGGTCTGAGTCATGGGACAGCCCGATCTCTCCAATCGCAACGCCGCCCGCAACGGTCATGTGTCCCACCCCGTCCCCGATACGCATCTCGATCTCACCCTGGACCAATCCATGATCACCCCCGCATCCCCGTCCGCATCCGCTGTCCATGGCGTCGTGCCCACCAACCTCGCGGCGCGAGTCGCCACGACCGACGTCGATCCCTGCGATGTCGCCGAATCGGTCATGCCGGACCTGGTGTTCGGCGACCTCAACGACGACGATGAGCGATGGGTCCGCGCCCACACCGTGACCTGCAACTACTGCGCCAATATCCTCCACGGGCTCGAACACGTCTGCTCCGCGCTCGACGACTGCTCCGACGAGGTGTGCGAGGACGCCGCCGGGCGCCGGCCCTCGGCCACCTTGTGCCTGGGCATTCCGGAGGCGCGCTACGGATTCATGGATTCGCCGGTCGGCGATGTATTGGTGGCGGCGAGCGACCGCGGCGTGGTGGAAATCAGCTACCTGGACCACACGGGTTCGTACGACACCCTGCGCGAGTTGGAGCAGCGCGGCTACCTGGTCTACGAACGCCAGGCCCAGGTCTCATCCGTAGTCGATCAGCTGCGGGAGTATTTCGAGGGCGACCGATACGCATTCAGCCTGCCGGTTGATCTCGGCGGGGTCAGCGACTTCACCCGCTCGGTGCTGAAGCGCACGATCCACATCCCTTACGGCAAGGTCGAAACCTATGGCGATGTGGCGAGCGGCATCGGTAAGCCCAAGGCGTCACGCGCCGTCGGCAACGCGCTGGGGCGCAATCCGGTGCCGGTGATCATCCCCTGTCACCGGGTGGTGCTCTCCAGCGGCGCGATGGGCTGGTACACCGGCGGTCCGGAGATCAAGCGGGCGTTGCTGGGCATCGAGGGCGTGGCCTACGGCCACCGCGACCACGTGGCCCAGGCGCCGCTGGGCATCGAGGGCTAGCACCCCTGATCGTCCGGGGGCGGCCGTAGGGCTGCCGAGCTTCTCTCGGCCCATCTCCCCGGGTCCGATCGATCTGGTGGCGAACATTACGGGCTTGATGGCGATCCATCGCCTTGGTGAATGGTGATTCGCAATCTACGCAGCGGTAGGGGCGGTACCTGTATCGACCGCGACCGGGAGCTTCGCCGCTTGGGCCTTGTCGATGCTGTGTCCGCCCTGAACTCGGCCCAGGGATGTTTCGTGAAGTTCCACTGGATACGCCCGGATCTGCCCTGACCAGATGGTGGGCGGTAGCGAGGGCCGAGACAAGCTCGGCAGCCCTACGAAACCCCCGGATTGTTCGTGAACGAGGCGATGGACACGTCCGTCAGGGCGACGGGTTTTCCGCGAGGTCGGTCAGGCCGAGATCAACGAGGACGCGGCTCGTGGCCGGGCACAGATCCGGGTCGCGGCGCAGGTCGACGATCAGCCATTCGACATCGCTGGCCTCGTCGATGTCGAAGGTCGGCGCCGTTTCGCCAACCGCAAGTCCCAGCGCCTGCGCCGACGCCACGACGCCGTCGGCCGCTGACGACGTACTCATCGGCACCGCCGAGAGGATATCGACGTACCCCTGCATTCCGATCAGGTAGTAGCCGCCGTCCCGGACCCGGCCCAGGACGACCTCGTTCGTTGCAAGGGCCGCAAACGCGTCATCGATGACGGCAATCGCGAGCTGCGGCGAATCGGACGCCATCAGCACGGTGCGTTCGTAGCCGTGATCGGCTCCCCAGCGCAACAGGTTGGCCTGCCGTGTGCCCCAGTCCGGACCGTCCTGGGCGACGAAATGGGTTCGTTCAGGCACTGTGCGACCCGTAACAGCGGCGAGGTCGGCGGCAAAGTCCCGGTCCGGCGGTGAGAACGTCCACGCTAGGTCGTACGCGCGGGTTGCCGCCGCGTCCTCGGAATCGAACCTGTCCGCCAGGTCACGCAGGAACGCCTGGTAGAGCGTGGCCGCGCGGTCCATGCCGATGGCGTTGCCAAGCCGGGTCTTGGTCTGGCCTGGGATCGGCGCTCGGGCGGCGATCATCAGGAGCGAGCGGGGCCGATTCGGGGCATCGGTCGTCATGCCCGCTTCCGGTCGGCGATCTCGGGCGGCAGCGGCAGCGTGTCCCGCTTCGCGCGGACGATGGCGAGCATGATCCGGTAGCCGGCCTTGAGCGAGGCCCGGATGTTGCCGCTGACTTTCGATTCGCCCGCCGCCCGCTTCCGATAGCTGACCGGGACTTCCCGAACCCGCAAGCCGGTCCGCGCCGCGCGAGCGATCATTTCGATCGACCAGCCGTAGGTCATCTCCCGCATGCCGAGTTCGAGCAACTGCTGGCGGCGAATCACGCGGAAGGGGCCGATGTCGGTCATCCGGACCCCAAAGGCGAGCCGCAGGAAGGCGGTCGCGACCTTGTTGCCGAAGATCTGCTGGGGCAGGAGCGAGCCCGGTTCGTATTCGCCCAGGATCCGGGACCCGATCACGAGATCAGCCTCACCGGAAAGCAACGGCCCCAGCAGCAGCGGAAGTTCCCGCGGCTGGTCACTGCGGTCGCCATCCATCAGCACGACGATGTCAGCGTCGGTCGCGGCCAGTACGCCGCTCAGGCAGGCGCGGCCGTAGCCGCGACGCGGTTCGGACACGACCTCGGCCCCGGCGGCCACAGCGCTGGCCGCCGGGTGATCGGTGCTGCCGGTGTCGACCACCAGCACCCGGTCGATCCGCACCAGCAGGTCGGGATCGTTGGCCACGGCCAGGATCTCGGCGACGAGGCCGCCAATGGCGTCGCCCTCGTTGAGGCAGGGGATGACGACGGTCGCAATGGGTCGCACGTCGGAAGATTCGGTCACGCGGCACTCCCGGCAGCGGCCTTCTTGACGATGTTTCGGGCCCGCATTCGCTTCTCGGCGGCCGAGAAGTACTCCCCGATGTCGCCCTGCCCGGCGATCCATTCGAGATAACGGGCGACGCCCGTCGCGAGGTCGACCCGCGGCGCGTAGCCAAGCGCTTCCAGTTTCGAGATGTCGCTGATCAGCGCCCGCATCTCGCCCGGCCGGAACTCGCCGGGGATGCTCGGTTCGATCGACTTGCCGAGGCGCTTGGCCAGCGTCCGCGCCAGCTCCCCGATCTCGACGGCGTTGCCGGTGCCGACGTTGAAGACGCCGCCGTTGGCGCGGTCGTCCTTGGCCACCAGCATGTTCGCCCGGGCGACATCCTCGACGAAAACCAGGTCGCGCGACTGACGACCGTCTTCGTACACCACCGGCGGCAGGTCATTCATGAGGCGCGTGCAAAAGATGGCGATCACCCCGGTGTAGGGATTGAACAGCGATTGGCGCGGTCCGTAGGTGCAGGAGTAGCGCAGCGCCACGACCGGCAGGCCGGTGCTGCGGCCGAACGAGATCAGCAGCCGCTCCTGGTCCGCCTTGCTGATGGCGTAGACATTCTCGCCGCCCATCGGCGCCGCCTCGTCGGTCGGGACGGGCATGGCCGGGCGGTCGCAGACGGGGCAGTGCATGAGGTAGTCGCCACGGGCGAGCTGGGCGACCGGGCGGGTCTCGCCGTAGAAATGGCCGTGCTCGGGACAGGCGTAGGCGCCCTCGTTGTAAACCGCCTGCGACGACGCCATGACGATCTTGCGAATCGGCAGGTTCTTGTTGCGGACCGTCTCCAGCATCAGAGCCGTGCCATAGGAGTTGACGTGGATGAACTTGGCGATTTCCGGCATGTACCCGCCATACGCCGCCTCGTGGAACACGATGTCGACGCCGTCCAGCGCGCGCTCCCAATCGGAACGGCGGCGAACATCGCCCGCCATGAACTCGACATCCGGGGCGACCCAGGCCGGTTTGCCGTTGGGATGCGTTTGTCGTTCGAGCGAATCCATGACGCGCACCTGCCAGCCCTCGGCGCGGGCGGCGTCGACGATGTGCGAGCCGATCAACCCGGCGCCGCCGGTCACGAGCGCGGTCGTTGATGTGGTCATGCTGATGTCCCGTTCTCTTCCATGTTCACCCAACTATTGCGCAGCACGGGCCGAGACAAGCTCGGCAGCCCTACGAGTTACCGGCAGCGATGCGGTCTGCGGTTCAGGGCGGCCAGGGCGCCAGCACCCGACGGACCAGGTAGACGTAGACCGGATCGTCTTCCAGCCACTGGTCGTACTCCTGTTTCGAAACGACCACGTACCCCCGTCGCCAGGCCGGATTCGTCGTCACCAGGTAGGTGGAATCCGTTTGCTTTGCGTAAAAGTACACCCACCAGGGCGATCCGGGCGGCGAGACGCTTTTCGTGATGCCGCTTTCGAGCATGTCGGTGTACAGGTGGTAGCCATCCCAGGCCGAGCCGGCGTCCAGCTTTTCGTTCGGCGCCCCGGCGGCGTTGGCATCCTCCGCCACGCCCCAGACGGCATCGAGGAAGACGAGGTGATCGCGCGTGCCGGCGACCGTGACCGCCCCGATCAGGGCGACGCCGACCCAGGCGGCGGGCTGGACGAACTGGATATCGCGAACCGCCCAGAGCACGAGGGCGATTGTGAGGGGAATCAGCGGCAGGATGTAGCGGTCGAGCGATCCGCCGCGGTTGATGTACTGGAACGACGGCGGGATCATCCCGACGAACTGCCAGATCGCGACCATGCCGATCAGCCCGGCGGCGGCCCGCTCGGGCGAGGCCGGGTCCGGCAGGCGACGCGCCAGGAAGAGCGCGAGCAGGATGGTCCCGGCCGCCGCGGCAATCGTCAGGCCGGTCCAGACCTGGTCCCATTCCACCAGCCGGGGCCGCCCGCCCGGCACATCCGAAAGGCCGAAGCCCCCCGCGCCTACAAATTGCGGGATGTATGGCATCAGCCGGCCGATCGACGTGAAGTAGACGACCCCGAACATGAGCAGCAAGACGGACACGAGAAACGCCCAATACCCCCACGCCGAAGCGAAGAACCGCTGGGTGGCGGCGGCGCGGAAACCGGGCAGCACGGCGATCGTCAGCGGCAGCAGGAAGAGGCCCAGATACATCGCGTCGAAGAAGGTCAACGAGCGAACCAGCAGCCAGGCGCCCCCGGCCCCCTCGGCGATGGCCCGGTCGAGGAACCCCTGCTGCACGGATTCGACATCCGGCACGTCGTTGATCCAGATGTACCAGGCGTAGTACGCGACCAGCATCAGGGCGGGGGCCAGCGCCGATTGCAGGGCCAGCCGCACGCTCCGCCAGTTAAACCAGAGACGCCCCGTCACCAACAAGTACGCCACCACCGAAAGGGGGATCAGGGCGCCCTGCTGGCGGACCCAGAAGGCGTACCCCGCCACGATCGAGGCGGCCACGATCACCCAAGGCTTCATATCGTCGCGGCGGAGGCCACGCAGGTAGAGCGCAAGGGATATGAGCATCCATGACGCGAAATGGGGATCGGTCATGAAGGTGAACGTCAGTGTGAAGGCGAGGGGATTGAAGAGATAGAGCGCGGCGCCCAACGAGCTTCGCCACCGCGTGACGCCAAGCTGGCGCAGGATGGCGTAGAGGGCGATGGCGCCAAAGGCCACGATGACCACGGTGGAAAGGCGCATCACGCCAAGTTCCATGCCGAAGAAGAGAGCAAACAGGCCGCCCCAGAAGACCTGGCCGATGGCGGTGGCGGCGACCACGGGGAACATCACCAGCTCGCTGTCGTAGTAGAGGATTTCGACGGCGCGGGTGTAGCCCCAATCGTCCGTGGTGGCGACGTTCGTCATCGTCGGCACGATCACCGCCGCGACCGCAAACGCCAGCAACGGCAGCAGGAGCGGCCAATGTCCCTGGAGACCGCTGAGGCGCGGACGTGACGGACTGAAGCGGACCCGGCGCGGTTGAGTGGGCGAGGGCGCTGGTCGTTCGTCGTGTTCGGGCTGAGCCTTGGACTCGGGATTGGAGCCGGTGTCCAGAGGAACCGAACCTGGGTAGGGAGCCGGACGGAACGGTTCCCGAATCGGAATCGGCTCGGTGGCGCCGGGCTCCTGGGATGGGGTCATCGGGTCCACCGATCAGGCATCCGGCAGTGTCCCCATCACCGAACCTGTTTCAGCGAGGACGATCGACCGCACCATCGGCCATGATGGCCGCGAATCGACCGTGATCAGGTGGTCTCCCGGCAGCTCGTGATACGACCGAAGGTTTGGCAGGCGGCTCAGCAGCGCCCGGGTGTGGCGTGGGTTGACGACATCGTCCTGGATGCCCTGGATCACGACAGTCGGCCCCGCTACCTTCGGCGCCGCCTGGCGTCCCATTGCGCCGAATTTCCGTAACTCGTCGATCACCTCCGAGGCGACGCCGGTATCTTCGCGCAGCGACCGCCTGACTTCGGCATCGTCGATATCGAGTCCCGGCATCGCCGCCGCGAACCAGGTCCGCACCTCCGGGTTGTCGACATCGAGGCTGCCCAGGATCTTGAACTCCTTGACGACGCGTTTGGCCAATGGCAGGAGAAACGCGCGGCGGTCGTTGATCCGGATGAACGGGGCGAGGAGCACGACCAGGTTGGGTGCCCGTTGGGCGGCCATCTGGAGCGCCGCCGCCGCGCCCATCGAGTAGCCGATGAGCACCGTCCGCTCGTATCGCCCGGTGAATTCGGACCAGCGGTCGAGCATCGCCCGACGCCAGATCGCGGCAGTCATCGCGTCGATGCAGGTGATGTCGCCCGCCATCCCCGGATGGGCTGGCGCGTGGCAATCCAGGCCCGCCACAAAGAGCGCCTCGGCCAGCGGCCGCATTTCAGCCGGGTTGCCCATGAAGCCGTGGACCAACATGGCGCCAACGCGATCGCGGGAGTCGTCCGCGTCGTGCTCCAGCGAGAACGCCTGGAATCGCGGTTGCCGGTAGTATTCGATCACCCGCGCAGCTCACGCATCATGGACTGCCGTTACTCCGACCGAGAACCGTTCCGGACATTGGTCTTGCCGCGCCAACCCCCGGCGCCAGTCGCGAAGCGTCGCTGGTACCGGCTCGCTTCGGAGGGTTCGGCCTGCACCGGGCCAGTGGACGTTGCCGTGGGAAAAGCCGCCCCATCGAACTGGAGCAGGTCCTGGTCGTCCTCGCCCTCGTCGAATTCGTCCAGGGGATCGTCGGAAGGATGGGCGTCGACGATGCCCGGCAGCGCCTTGAGCACCAGCGGGTGTTCCAGGTTGAGTTCGGTGGTGACCAGTTCCTGTCCCTGCCCATTGATGGTCTGGCGCTTGGTGAGCACGCCCTTGCGCAGGAACTCCATGACCTTGGCTTCGATGTGCTCCGACGGGAGCGAATTGCGGTCGAGGAACCGCCAGAGCGTACGGCTCATGTGGCTCTGGGTCGGCACGAAGCCGGGGTGCAACTGCTTGATGTAGGTGTCGATCGCGATGATCACGGCCATGTCGACATCGGCCGATTGCGCCATCTCGAGCATGTCCTCCTCGCCGGCGGCGGCCACCAGGTCGGGGCTGATCGAGCCGGGCACGCCGCAGATCACCACGCGGCGGCCGAGGCGATTACGCAACGTCGTCACCAGCCGGATGAAATCCTTGTCGCCGGTGAAGAGCAGGAAGACCTCGATGTCCGGCCGCACGAGCGCGGTGTTGATGATGTCGACGACGAAGTTGAGGTCGGACCGCGAGGCGAACTTCTCGCGGCCGTGGGAATCGGTCGTGCGCTTGGCGGGATAGTGGTGGGATTCGAATCCGGCGACGTCGAGCCGGGTCCGCACCTGGAGCGGATGCTGGTCGAAATCGGCATAGGCCCGGGCCACGGACATCAACCCGTATTCGAGCGCTTTATCGCGCCAGGTGATGGGATCCGGCTCGCGGCCGAAGGAGTTGATCGTCGAGTACCGGATATTCTCGAAGTCAACGAAAACCGCTACTTCCTTCGAGTCGCCATGACCGTGACCGGATCGTGCGCCAGATGCATCGGAAACCATTGAAACCTCCACTAGAGTTCATGGATGCGGTACGTTGTCGGCCTTGCCGAACCACATCGCCTGCACAGCCAGCATCACGCTGGATTGGCGCCCATCGCGTCCTGCATGTCCAAACGATGAAACCCCGGATTGCCTTCGACGACCGGAAAGACCAGCTATCAACCACATTGCCGGGAGAACGTTTCCCACGGCCACTTACCGCTCACTAATTCGTTCATTCACGCACTTCCAGCAAGCCCCGACCAACCGGGAGTTCCTGCTTCGAGTGTACCACCAGCGGCGCCGGGTCCGGCGCCCCACGCATTCACGCTGTAGCGGCGATGACCGCCGCGCCAACGACCCCGGAGTTGTCGCCCAGCGCGGCGCGGACGATTTCCACATGCTTGCCCGCGTTCGGGAACGCTTCGCGCCGCGCCACCCGCTCGGCCGTTTCGAACAGGAGGTCGACCGCCTCGATCACGCCGCCGCCGAGGATGATCCGCTGCGGGTTCTGGAAATTGATGATCGACGCCAGGCCGTACCCGAGGTAGGTGGCGGCGCTGGTCACGATCTGCACCGCCACGTCGTCTTTCGCCTTGACCGCCTTGCTGAGGATCCCGGACCGGATCGCGGCCAGGCCCGGCGCGGCGGGATCGACATCCGGCAACAGCTCGCTCAGGATCGATTTGTGGCCCCGGCGCAACTCCCCGAACAGGGCGGCCGTGATCGCGGTGCGCGACGCGTACGACTCCAGGTGCCCCCGGCCGCCGCAGCCGCAGACCCGGCCTTCGATGTCGACCGTGGTGTGGCCCAGCTCGCCCGCGTTGCCGGTGTGGCCCTTGACCAGCTCACCGTGCTGGATGATGGCCCCGCCTATGCCGGTGCCGACGAAGATGCAGACGAAATCGCTGACGCCCTTGCCGGCGCCAAAGGTGAGCTCGCCGACCGCCGCGATCTGGACGTCGTTGCGGATCTGGGCGGGCACGCCGTAGCGCTCGGTGATCTGCGTCGCCATCGGCAGGTCGACCACCGACCGGCTCAGGTTCGCGGTGCCGATCAGCAAGCCGCGTTCCGCGTCGACCTGGCCCGCGATGCCGACCCCGATGCCCTCGATGTCCTTCACGGTCATGCCGGCGTCCTTCAGCGCGTCGTCACAGGTCGCGTATATGCGCTTCATCAACTCATCGGGACCGTCATCGGCGCTGGTCCGTTTCTTTCCGGCTCCGACGACCTTGCCGTTCTCGACGTTCACGACCGAAGCCAGAACCTTGGTGCCGCCGAAGTCGACGCCGATTGCGTGACGCGCCATAGTCATTCCTTTCCAGTTATCGCGGTTCGTCTGTCAGGCGGCGCGGTGGAATTGCGTGATGACCGGCGCCAACGACGCGATCGTCTCGTTCGAGAATGGATCGAGGCGGACGATCAGGTGCCGGAAGCCCAGCCCTTCCAGCTCGTGCAGCAACGCCACGAACCCTTCCGCCTCACCCTTGAAGATGGTCGCCGGATCGCCCGCGAACC
>JBGTNF010000211.1:0-15630 GCA_041743205.1 Thermomicrobiales bacterium
GCCCCGCGCCCGTCGGTCACGCCCGCCATGTCTTTTTCCACGTACTTGATCCGCACCCGGAATTGACCGGCTTCGGTGTCGTTGGGGTTGACCCCGGTACTGACCGGGGTTTGCAGGATCACGCGCTCGCCCTGGTAGGCCGTCAACGTTTGCAGCTCAAGGCTGACCTCGATCCGCTTGCGGCCGGGCACGGTGGACGCATCGACGCCGTAGGGATTGCGGTTCTCCAGAAAGAGCGCCTCGGAGAATTCCGGCATGGCGCCCTGATCGATCGGCTCCAGATCGACTTCGGCCAGCGCGGGATGGGAAGCCAGGATCGCGGCCGGCGTTACGCCCTCATCGGTGGCGATCAGCGTCGCGTTCTCGAAGTACTGGACGGTTAGCCCGCGCTGCCGATGCGGCTCGCTGATCGGGGCGCCAAGGTAGAAGGCGCCCTCATGCGCGTCGTACCAGGCGCCGAATTCGCCGGCGATCGAAAACCCTGTTACGTCGCTGAACCGTCCACCGGAGGCGTTCACCTCATCGAATCGGGATTGCTGTTCCAGGCCGGGCGTCCAGGCTGAAAGTCGCCGTTCGGCGCCGGATCGGCGGCCATCAGCGCGGGAGGACGAAACGCGCTCGCCAAGTTCGGTTTGGCCGATCGGCATCAGCCGCACGGTCGGATTGTCGGTCAGCGTCCAGTCCGGATTGAACTGGAAGATGCCGCGCTCGAACGCCTGGCTGTAGAGTCCGTTGCTGGCGACGAACGGTTCCGAGATGGGGTTGCCGTAGACGGAGGCGGCGCCGTTCGCCCGCCAGTAGTCGAGCATCGTGCCGGAAACGGAATGGGCGGTTTCCGGCACGTAGACCTGTCTCGTGGTCTGGCCGAAGTCCGGAGGCAACATCGCTTCTGGCAAGCCGAGATTGACGGCTGACCGTTCGTTCGCCGCTATGGCGCCAGGCATCGGCGCCGTTCCCGCCAGCATGACGATCAGCAGGGCGAGGCGCAGGCCGCGTCGTAAGAACGATGGCTGATTGAAGAAGCTCATAAGCGTTGGTCCAAGCCCCGATGTTTTGGTCGAGTCCGACGTCCCCGGGCGGATCGTTTGCCGATTAGATCTGTGCGGCCGTTGTCCTGCTGGTGACCGGGGTGGGCGTCGCACGCAGTGCACGGACACCGTTGATCTGGTCGCGCAAATGCAAGGCCGCCGCCTGCGCCGCCACGTCGAAATCCGGCGTGCTCGACGCGTACATGATGGCGCGGGAGGATGAGCACAGCAACCCGCCGCCCTCGGTGTCGACCCCGGCCCGGACCGACGCTTCCAGCTCGCCCCCCTGGGCGCCGAGTCCAGGCAGCAGGATGAGTTGATTTCCGACCCGCTCGCGAACCGACCGTAGCTGCTCCGGATAGGTGGCTCCGACCACCAGGCCGACCGACGCCGGGTACCGGATATCCCATTCGCGACACGAGTCGGCAACGGCCAGGTAGAGCGGCTCGCCCGAAGCGAGCTGAACATCCTGCAGATCGCCACTACCAGGGTTGCTCGTTTTGCAGAGGACGATGACACCCTTGCCGGCGTAATCGAGGAAGGGCGCAACCGAGTCTTCACCGAGGTACGGGCTGACGGTGATCGCATCGAACCCGAACTCGTTGAACCAGCCGTGGGCGTAGGCGCGGGCGGTTTCACTGACGTCCCCAACCTTGCAATCGAGGATTACCGGGACATCGGCGGGGATGGAGTGGCGCACGGCCCACAGGGCGTTCAGTCCGGGTCGGCCAAGGGCGGTGAAGAAGGCGAGGTTCGGTTTGAATGCCGCCGCATACGGGTGGGTCGCTTCGATAATTCCCTGGCACAGGTGAACGATGGATTCAACCGATTTCGGGAGGTGGTGCGGCAGGCGATCGAGCGCAGGATCGATGCCCACGCAAACCAGCGAGTTCGATTCCCGCATCCTAAGCCGGATGCGTTCGCTGAAGGTGGGTGTTTCGTGCATGCATGGGGCTCCGCTGGCGTGTCCAAACGTCTTTTGGGAATAGTGTACGGGCTCGCCCCTTGTGACGTAAACAAACGTGGGGCAAATCGACGCCAGTCCACGGATGTGACATTGTGGAACAGGTTTTTCCGTACATCCGGTGGTGTTACACTGCGAGAACGATGAATCCGACGGTTCCGGCGCGGCCTCCTCTGGCGGCGAGAGGGGAACCGTCTTGCCATTCCCCGCTGGCGCGTCATTCATCGTTCCCGCTTCAGGCGCATTGGTCCGGTGTACGCCGGACACTCAAGAACATCGGTCCGCCGGTGTATCGAATGGGCGGTGTTCGTGTCCGGAGAGAGCAAGACAAGGGGCGGAAATGCGCCGGCGGTTTGGGCGGGAGAGCTTCCCACCCTTGCCGATGTGTACCGCGCGCGGTCGGTCATTCGCCGGCATCTGGCGCCATCGCCGCTCGTGCGGTCGGACGCCCTGTCGGAGCGAGTCGGCTGCGAAGTGCTCGTGAAGTGCGAGAACATGCTGCCGACCGGCGCCTTCAAGGTCCGGGGCGGGCTGTACTACATGAGCCAGCTCGATCCGGCGCAGCGGGCCAGGGGCGTGGTGGGGGCATCCACCGGAAATCACGGCCAGTCGCTGGCCTTCGCCGCGCGGGCTTACGGTTCCAACGCGACGATCTTCGTGCCGGAGGGCGCCAATGCACTGAAGGTTGCCGCGATGCGTCGCCTGGGCGCCGAGGTGATCCATTTCGGGCGGGACTTCGATGATTGCCTGCTGGAGTCGCAGGCTTACGCCGAACGGAATGGCGCCATCTTCATCCATTCGGCGAACGAGCCGATGCTCGTGGCGGGGGTGGCCACCCACACGCTTGAGATCATGGAAGAGGAGCCCGACGTCGACGCCGTGTTCGTCGCCATTGGCGGCGGCAGCGGGTTGTGCGGCGCCTGCCTCGCCGGGAAGGGCATCAAGCCCGAACTGACCGTGATCGGTGTGCAATCGACGGGCGCACCGGCGGTTTTCGATGCGTGGAGTTCCCGATCGCTGGTGCGGAACGACACGTGCGACACCTTCGCCGAGGGCATCGCTACGCGCGAGGCGTTCGCGATGCCGGCGCAGCTTCTCTGGGGCACGGTCGACGAAATCATGCTGGTGACGGATGCCGACCTGCGACGATCGATGCTGACCCTGCTGGAAACCACCCACGTGCTGGCCGAGGGAGCCGGCGCAGCGGGTTTGGCGGGACTTTACGAACGCCGGGCGGCCTTTGCCGGCAAGAAGGTGGCGGTCATCGTTTCCGGCGGCAACGTCACACTGGATGGCTTGGCCGAAGCAATGGACAAGGAGCGTGCGTGGTGAGCAGCTGGATGGAAAAACTCGCCGGCAAGGGCCGGCGCGGCGGCAACCTGGTACTGGTCCAGATTTCAAGGGAAGTCGTCGGGCGGCGTCGCTCGATCGCCGGTGCGGTCAGCGAAGTTCGGCACCCGGCAGTCCTCGACGCGCTCTCGGACGACGATTTCAAGGTCCTCGATCAAATGATCGATGAACGTATCGGCTCCGACCGGGAGTTCGCTACCGTGCTGGCGCGCTTGACGCACGCCGCAGCCCATGCCAAGGGCTTCGACCGGCAGACCGTCGACGCGGCCCTGCGGCTCGACGGCCTGCTCCCGGCCGACGACCCTGGCCGGGAACGGGAGAAACTTTTGCGGGATGCCTACCGTGCTGCCCAGCGCGCGGGGTACGTCCAGGGCGGCCGCAAGGCCCTCGCCCGGCTGGGCCACCGCGCCGTGGCCTCTGGCGATGGCGAACGTGCCCGCGTGCTGCTTCAGCAACAGGTCGATCTGGGACCGGAACAATCGGATACCGAGGACGAGGTCGATTCCGCGATCATGCTCGGCGATATCCTGCGCCGGGACGGCGACACCCAGGGCGCGATGGCGCTGTTCGAACGCTCCGTGCGTTCGAGCGAGCGGTTGGGATTCCTCCAGGGAGTGGCCGCCGGGTCTGTTCGCGTGATCGATCTGCGGCGCGGTACGCTTGACCCTCAGTCCCTCGCGGATTTGCAAGCCAAGGCGCTCGATGCCGCCCAACGCTCCGGGGACAGCGCGATCGAGTCTCGCCTGATCGCGAACTACGCCGCGACGCTGGTGCAGCTGGGCCAGCTCGACGAAGCGGCGACACAACTCGAAACTGGTCTGCGGATTGCCCGCGAGATTGGTGACCTGAGCCTTGAAAACCACTGCCTCGAAGCGCTTTCCAATGTCGAGCGCGAACTCGGCAACATGCAGGACGTGGCCGAGCGCGAGGCGGAGCTCGTCGATGTCGAGGTTCGCCGCGGTAAAGGGCCGGCCGCGGCGCACGACGCTGTGCAGCACGGATCCACGCTCCTCTCGCTGGGCCGGCTGGAAGCCGCCCGAGCTGCCTACAACCAGGCGGTCGAGCTCGCCCGCTCGGTGGGTCATGAATTGCTCGAACAGCGGGCTTACGGCGGATTGGGCGTGACCTACTCGCAGATGAACCTGCCGGTCGAGGCGTTGAACCACCTGATGCTGGCGCTGGATCTTGCCCGGTCCAGCGGCGATGGCGCCCACGAAGCGCAGTGGTTGGCCAGCATCGGCGAGGCGCTCTGGAAGTTCGACCAGCCCGCCGATGCCGTCAAGGCGATCCAGCAGGCTATCGTGGCGGCTCGCTCGGCCGACGATCCGGCGCTCGAAGCGGGGATGCTCAGCCTGCTCGGCCAAATCTCGGTGTCGAGCGGGGAACCGGACCGAGCCCGGCTGTACTACTCCCAGGCGCTCGGTCTGTACCGCGAGCTTGGCGAGACAGAGGCCGAAATCCAGACGCTTTCGGCCGTGGGAGCCCTGGCGATGGACGCAGATCAGCCGGCCGAGGCGATCCGGCTCTACGATGAAGCGCTTCACCTTGCCGCCGGCGCCGACCAGCGAGCGGCCGCGGTGCGGATTTACGGTCGCCTGGCCCGGCTCTCGCAGCGGCAAGGGGACGATGAAGCGGCCCTTGAGGCGCTCGAACAGGCGGCCAGCCTGGCGGAGACAATCCCCGACCAGCGCGCGCTCTTCGGCCAGGCCCTGCAGCACCTTGCCGTCGCCCAGGACGCCGCCGGGCTGCCGGTGGCGATGAACACGTACGAAGAAGCACTCGACGTGGCCCGTGAAGTTGGCGACACTTATGGCGAGGCGATGATGCTTGTCAACGTCGGCGCCCGCCTGATTTCGCTTGGGACCAGCGCCGACGGCACCACCATCCTCGAACACGCCATTCGACTCACCGAGGATTTGGGGGCTGTGGGCATGAAACTTCGCCAGCGCGCGGAAGGGATGCTGGTGCCGGTTCGCACCCAGGCCCGTTCCGAGGGCAGCCGGCGGGTCTCGTCGCCCCGCGATCGATTCGTCGCCCCGCGGCGTGAGGGTCGTTCCTTCGGGAATACGGAAAGCGTGATGTCGACGCCGTCCGCTTCCGCGATCTCGCCGGCGTCGAATGAAATGTCCGCCCGGGCCGTGTCCTTCAATCGGTAGCACCACGATCAACGAGCTCCGCCCGCGATCCACGATCGGGGGCGGAGCTCGATCGTCGTCTGTGCATTGGATTCGCCGTGCGGCGTCCCCGGTCGGTATACTCGACACATTGGGCGGTCGTACGCAGCAGTCAGACACAGGCATCCGATGAACGCACCCACGCACACGATAGTCGCGTCCCTTGATTGACCCCGTTTCTGGCCAGTGGCATTCGACAACGGTTTGGCGGAGCCCGGCGGCCTGGATCTCTGGACCATCGTCGTGACGCTGGCGCCCCCTCACTCGGTCGGGTTCGCCGTTGCCGGAAATGCTCCGGCCGATGTTCGTCAGTGGATCACGGTAGATCTGGCCGGGTTTCCAGGAATCGACCGTCGTGGATACGTCGTGGCGACGGAACCGGTGGATCGGTCCTGGCGCGGCATCGAGTTGGCGAACCAGGCTCGCGAGATCATCCTCACCGAACTCCGGCGCTTGCGGCACCTGCCGCCCGATGAAGCGTTGGGCCGCGCCTTCGCGGCGGCCAACGGCATCGTTTACGGCAAGAATCGGGATGTTGCCTCAGCCGGCGACGCTGAGGACGCCAGGGAGCCGGCCATGGTTGGTGTGATGGCGTTGGTGTTCGAAGACCAGTTCGCAACGATTGCTTTCGTGCCTCCAGGCCAGTTGATGCTCGTCGAAGACGGCTTGACCTATACGGTTCCCGATTTCGACTCGTGGTTTCCTGGCTATCAGCAGGTCGGCAGCGCGGCGATCCAGGCCGAGCCCCTGGGCTATGCATCGTGGACCGCCCCGCTGATGGCCCAAACCGAAGTGCGCGCCGGGGATTCGATCATCCTTTGCTCGGCGTCGACCGGCCGGGCCTACATCGAGGATGTGGTCGACTCAGGACGCTCGATCGATGATCTCACCTGGTTTCACCATCGGGATCCCGACGCGGTACTTGACGCGTTTCGCGAAGTGGTGATCTTCGCCGAACTGCCTTCGGCCGCGGCGGCCGTCGTCAGCTTTCCACCCTTGCCCAACAGCGCCCAGATCCAAACAGCGGGGGATGTCGCACGCCGGGCGAAAGATTCCTGGCGCCACGGGCGAGCCGCCGCGCGTCAGCTCAGACCGGCCCGGGCATCAGCTGTCGCCGCGATCCCTCGGGATGCGGACGCGGTTGCGGCGTTGGACCGGCCCGCGTCCGGGTCTCGTCATCAGCCGCCGGTCAATCGTGCGATCCAGCGCCTGCAGGGCGTGCTGGAACCGTCGTCCGGCAAAGGGGGCAGTTGGCGAAAGCCGACACCCGCGTCGGAATTCGGCGTGCCTGGAGCCCACGGCGTGGATATTTTTCGCGGCCAAAGTCACTACATGGGCGATCCGAACTGGCGGCACAACCTGCCGCGCCTGCCGATTATCGGGTCGGCCTGGATCTGGCCACTGTTCGCTTTGATCGTGGCCGGAGTGGTGCTCGGCGCCCTGTGGGTTCGCGAAGAATATCTCCTGGCCGACATCGACGAAACGGACGCGATCACGTCGATCGATGAACGGATCGTCGACGCCCGTGACGCGTCCGACGACGATGCCAGCGCCACTGAATTGGCGGCGGCGCAGGCGGAGATCGACCTCGCCCGTGAGGCCGGGGTGCCGGACGAAACGCTCGATCAACGGCAGCAGGTGGTCACCGAGTTGCTGGACAACGCGACGAACGTGATCCGCATGAGCGACATCCAGCGGATCGGCAGTTTGCCGGAGGAGTTCGGCGAGGCCAGGGTCCAGGGGGTGTACACGCCGGCCGGCGTCTTCTTCGTGGCCGGCAGCCTCTACCAGTACCGCCCCGACCCCGAGGGCGGCAGTCCCGAGCTCGTGACGATCCTGTCGCGGGGCGAGGCGATCGACGGCGCCACAGTCGGCAACCTGTGGGGGCTCGCGTTCGACGCCCGGGGGCTCTACGTGACCGACGGCGTGACGACCTTCATGCTGCCGGTCGAATCGCAGGAGTGGCGCGCGGTCCGGCTCGGCCGGATCAATAACCAGCCGTGGTCTCCGGGGCCGATCGCGGCGTTCGACGGCTCGATCTACCTGCTGCAGGCGCAGTACCGGCAGATCTACCGTTTTGCGATCGATACGTCTGAGGATGAAGCCACCCCGAGCGACTGGCTCCTGACCGGGGCGCGCGACCGGATCGAGAGCGCCACCGACCTCGTCATCGAGCGCAGCATCTACGTCCTGCTCGATGACGGGACGATCCAGGAGATGTACCTTGGCGACCTGGCTTCCGACATCCAGCCGCCGTACATCGACCAGGACACCGCCGTGGCGCTGGTCGGGCGATCTGGCTCGGGGTACGTCTACGAGGCGGTCGAAACCGAATCAGGCGACGGCGGACGCATCGTGGCCTTCGACCTCGAAGGCCAAAACGCGGCGCAGTTGCGGTTGCCGATGGGTTTCTCGACCGGCGACGCCAACGTGCTGGAGCCGTTCGACGGTATTCAGGACGTCATCGTTGACGAGTCGACCGGCACCCTCTACATCATCAATGGCGACGGCATCTGGACCGCCCGGTTCTCACTGCCGGAACTTCCCGCAGAACTGACCCCGGACGCCACGCCAATGCCATGACCATTGGTCGGAACCCCGGCGCTCCCGTTAACGAACCGCGGCGTCCGGATGCCCGGACGCCGCGTTCGGGGTTCGTTGGTGCAAGGTTCGCTCAGGCGAAGTAGGCGGCGTTCCTGGCCTTGAACTCCGCGAACTGTTCTGGCACATCGTCCTCGAAGAAGATCGCTTCCACCGGGCAAACCTCGGCGCACACGCCGCAATCGATGCACTCCGACGGGTTGATGAAATACTGTTCCTGATCGTCAGCCGAATGGATGCAATCGACCGGGCAAACTTCCACGCACGACGCATCTTTCGTGCCAATGCATGGTTGAGCGATGACGTAGGTCATGCGCTTGCTCCTTTCCCCAACAGCCGTGGGGTGATGAAAGGAAATGTGCACTTGGCCCGCTGATGAGCGTACGGCGCTCGTCGAAGACGAACTCGCAGGCACAGTGAGTATAGCAATCCGCCCCACGCCCGCAAGGTTTGCCCACTCTCTCGTTTCGCGGAATGACATCGGTCGTTTCGATCGATCCGTCCACGTTCGGCCACCCTGATCCATACTTCCAAGTAGGAAGCAGTCGGCCCATGTGGGCGTCTCACGCGTCGACGTACACAGACGAAAGGATCACGGCATGGAACAGGGCGTTCCCCCGGGAATACTGGGGATGACGGAAAACGAACTCTACGGTTACCTCGGCGACCTCCTGCACGAGGAAGCGCAGGAAGCCGCCGAGGCGTCCGGCAAGACGGTCGACGAGGAACTGGAGACGGCAGGGTTTGCCGCCGCCGGCGCCGCGTCGACCTACGCAATCAAGCTCATCCTGGCCAACAACGCCTTCCTGACCCGGCAGCTGCTCGACCTTGGCGTCCTCGAAGCCGGCGAAGACGAGGACGCCGTGTAGGACAATCATCGGACCATGCGGCGACCGGGCATCGTAAGGGATATCCAGCAGGGCCGACCTTGCGTCCTTCCGAAATCCAGAATCGCCTCGACGCGGGAGCACACAAGGTGCTCCCCTACCACGGCGACACCTTCGCGACAAACCGTTGCTACCGGATCGACAGGATTTTCCACGGGTCAGGCATCGCCTCGACCGGGATTTCGATGAGCGTGGGCTCGTTGGCCTTGATCGACTCGGCAAGCTGCGTGCGCAATCCGTCGGGCGTCGTCGCCTGGCGGCCGGTGACGCCGAACGCTTCGGCCAGCTTGACGTAATCGGGATTTCCGAGGTCGGAGGCGATCGTCCGGCCGTTGAACTCGACATTCTGGATCCGTCGCACGTTGCCGTAGGCCGAATCGTTGAACACCAGCGTGATGCTGGCGATCCCGTGGTGGGCCTGGGTCGCCAGCTCGTTGAGCGCGAACCCAAAACCGCCGTCGCCGTTGACCGAGACGACCACCTTGTCCGGGGCGCCAACCTTGACGCCGAGCGAGGTCGGGTAGCCCCAACCCAACGTGCCCTGATAACCAGGCGTGAAGTAAGTGCGTGGCTCGTAGACCGGGAACCCGATCCCTGACCAGTAGGCAATCTGCGTCATTTCCCCTACGAAGATGCCGTCGTCAGGGAGTTCGGCGCGGATCGCGTGGGCAAAGCCCGATTGCGGCTGGATCGCGTCGATCTTCGCCTCGCCAGCGGCGCGCAACGCCGTCAACTCGGCTTCCCGCGACGGCCGGCTCAGTTTGTGGGCGGCGACCCGATCGACCAATGCCGCGAGCCCGGCCTTGGCATCCGCCTCGATTCCGACCGTGACCGGCGTGTTGCGGCCGATCTCCTCTGGATCGATGTCCAGCTGGATCACCGTGCGCTCACCCTTCGGACCCCACGGCTGGGTCGACGCTTCGAGGAAACGCGTGCCGATCGCGAAGATCACATCGGCGTCGGCAATGAGTTCCCGCGTCGACATCAGGTTCTGGGCCAGGTAGTGCCGGTAGCTGATCGCGCCCTTGCCGTTGGGGGTCATCATCACCGGCGCCTGGAGCATCTCGGCGAGTTCCAGCAGTTCGACGGTTGCATTTGCCCCAACCACGCCGCCGCCGACGAAGAAGAGCGGCCGCTTCGCGGCGCCGAGCAGCTTCGCTGCCTGCCCGATGATCTCCGGGTCACCGGCCGACCGTTCCGGTCGCTCGACGAGACCGAGGAGCGTCACGTCCTCGCTGGCGAAGAGCGTGTCCGGCGGCACCTCGATTTCGACCGGCCGGATGCGGCCGGCCCACATGTTGCCGACCGCTTCGTTGACCAGCGCCGGGATCGTGGCCGGTTCGACGGCGCGGCCGGCGTACTTGGTGACCGATCGGATCATCTCCAGCTGGTTCGGTATCTCGTGGAGCTGGCCCCGCCCGAAGCCGATCAGGTTGGACTGAATCTGGCCCGTGACGCAGAGCACCGGCGTGTTGCAGGCATAGGCCGTAGCCAGTGCGGCGGTGGCGTTCAACAGTCCGGGTCCCGGCACCACCAGGCATGTCCCAACGCGGCCCGTGATTCGCGCGTAACCATCGGCCATGTAGGCCGCGGTTTGCTCGTGGCGGGGGTGGAAGACGCGGATGTGGCCGGCGCTGACGGCGTCGAACAGGGCGTCGAAGAGGCCGTCCAGCTGCACTCCCGGCAACGCGAACACGGTATCGATCTCCTGGGCCAGCAACGACGCGACCAGCGCCTGCCCTCCGGTCATCGTTTTCGCCGCGGCGGTTTCATTCGTCCGTTCCTGCACACTGACCACGTAGCTTGCTCCATTGGGGATCGGCGGCGATACGCCGAGTTCGTCGAGTGGGTCGAGGGCGAGGTCGGATGGTCTAATCAATCCGGCGACGCTCGCGAAGATATGGATTCGAGGGAATTGTACCCCCGTCACCAAACGCGGCATGTAGGGGCGGCCCAGAATCGACCGCACTCCGGATGGGGCCTAAACGGATCTGGTCGATTCGTGTGGCCGCCCGGATCTCGCCGGGCTCGAACGTACGGGGATGCGCTCATATTCCGCATCGTTGAATGGCCGGTTCAGGAAACCCAATACCAGAGTGCGAACTGCATCGTCAGGATCACGAGCAGCGCCGATGACCCGGCGACGAGGACCCAACCCGCCCTGCGGTTCCGGATCAGCAGCGCCGCCACCACGAACAACGGGAACAGCGGCAGCACGAAGCGCGGCATGCTCATCAGCGGGTTGACGGAGCTGGGCGTCAGCAGTGGCACGATCAGCGCCGGGATCACGAGCGCGGTGTAGTAGAGCGGCACGAGCCTCAACCCGACCAGCACCAGGATGATCGCGAGGATCGTGACGATCAGTTCGAGCACATGGCTTTCCCCGAACCGGAACCGGAACTCGCTCGACGTGATGAAACCCCAGTTCAGGTTGTCGAAGAGTTGGCCGAACCAGCCCCAATCGATCGGCTGCACGTAGGTTTCCCCGGTCTGGCCCGAGATGAACCGCACCTCGGCGTCGCAGCCATTGAGCGTGCAGTCGAAGGTGCGCCACGGCGTCGCCGAGAAGCGGTTCCACTGCCACTGCTGATCGGCCCAGTCGAGGAAGCCAAGCCCCTTCGTCGTCAGGAACCAGCCGAAGATCACCGGCCCCATCGCTGGCAGCGCGGCGGCGAAGGCGTTGGGGAACCAGCGGCGGATGGACCAGCCGTACTGTTGCAGGAAGAGGATGCCGAACGGCGCCAGCAACATCACGCCCGCCGAGCGTGTCAGCGCCGCTAAAAGCCCCACCATGCCCGCCACCAGCCACTGCCCCTTGCGTGCATGGTAGAGCGACGCCACGGCCAGCAGGAGGAACAGCGACTCGGTGTAAACCGCGTTGAAGAAAAAGGCGGTGGGGAAGAGCGCGACCGCCCAAAGCGTACGCTGCGCGACCGAGACGTTGAAATCGAGTGTGACCAGTCGGTAGAGGTAATGCAGGGCGAAGTAGAAGGCGACATTCGAAACCAGGTAGCCGATCGTTTCCGGCGCCCACCCGGTGATGCGCGAACCAAGATCCATCAGCCAGGGGTAGAGCGGCCAGAACGCCGCGGTCGCCGCCAGTTCGGGGTCGTAGCCGTCGGTCGCCACGAGCCTGTACCAAGTGCCGTCCCAGTTGCGGAACGGTTCGACCAGCCGGTTGGCGAGGCCCTGGAGGGGGTCGAGGACGACCCCGTACGCGCCGGAACCCGGACCGAAGTCTTCAACATACACGCCGGACCGGGGCGGTTGTTCCCGCATCGACCGGATTGTGCCGTACTGGTACGCCAAAGTGGCGGGGAGCTGGGTGAGCATCCAGTGCGCCACCCACACCAGCGCCGGAAATGTCCAGATCTCGGTCGACGCCGAGCGGACGGCCTGTGCACGCGATCGTGATCCCGGCTTCGCCGCATTGATCCGTACCGTATCGCTCGTCAAGGCGGTCCCTCGCTTGTGGTCGGCGGAGTGGTGTGCAGAATGATGGCTTGGCTGATACGCAGGCCGCGCCGCCCAAGGATAGGGTTCTCCGCCCCGCTCGCGCCAATCTCGGCGCTTGATCATCGGACGACCCTGGAAAGGACACTTGCATGGATCTGGGACTGAAGGGGAAGGTGGCGATCGTCGCTGCCTCCAGCAAGGGGCTGGGACGGGCGACCGCGCTCTGCCTCGCCCGCGAAGGCGCCCTCGTCACCATCAACGGGCGCGATGCCAAACGCCTGGCGACGACCGCAACCGAGATTCGCGAGGCGACCGGCGCCGATGTCATCGAGATCGTCAACGATCTGGCGCATTCCGAAGCGGCAATTGAGCTGATCGAGGAGACGGTGCGCCAGCGCGGGCGGCTCGATGCACTGGTTTGCAACGCCGGCGGCCCGCCACCCGGCACGTTCGCCTCGTTCCCGGACGATCAGCCCTGGCTGGACGCAATCAACCTCAACCTGATGAGCACGCTGCGCATGACTCGCGCCGCGATTCTGCACCTCGAAGCGCAGGGCGGCGGCAGCATCACCAACATCGTCTCGATTTCGGTAAAGCAGCCGATTCCACACCTGGTCCTGTCCAACACGGCGCGGACTGCCGTGATCGGACTGGCCCGATCCCTGGCGCTGGAATTCGCCGGCCGCAACATCCGGGTCAACAACATCTGCCCCGGCTCGATCCTGACCGACCGCATCCGCTCGATCTCCGAGGCGGAGTCTGCAAAGACCGGCGAGGATCTCGACGCCATCATCAAGCGAGAAGGCGAGGCGATCCCGATCGGCCGGCACGGCACTCCCGAGGAGTTCGGCCAGGTGGTGACCTTCTTCGCCTCGCCCGCCGCGTCGTACGTGACCGGCGCCACGGTCCAGGTCGACGGCGGCGCCTACAAGGGGCTGCTGTAGGGAGTCTCTCGAACCGTCAACAATTCGACGCCTGGTAGTGGCCGCCCGTGTGGCGGCCACAACCACGCCGGGTTGGATGTGTTCAATGCCGAACGCCGATTGGCGCAACGCACTCGTTCCCCGAACCTACAAGGTGTCGATCTCGGCGCCGGGGCCAAGGCTGGTGACCGCGCTCGACCCCTCGGCTGTCTCCTCGATCCGCCACAGCTCGTCAATCACCGGCGAGGTTCGCACATCGTCGACGTGGCTGATGATGAACACCTGCCGGAGCTCGTCGAACGTCGCCGAAATCGATCCCAGCATGTCGAGGAGCCGCGACCGGCGGTCGGTGTCGAGCGAACCGAAAACTTCGTCCAGCACCAGGAAGCCGGGCGGGTTGGCCGCTTGGCGGCCGATCATCTGTGACAGGGCAATGCGCGCCGCCAGAGTGATCGCGTCGCGCTCCCCACCGGAGAAGGTGTCGACGGCGTACGAACTCTCGGCGTCGTCGCCCGCGTAAACGATGATCCCGAAATCCTGGTCGAAATCGACCCGGTCATACTTGCCGTCGGTGATCCCGCTGACCAGGTGGCTGGTGTACTCGGCGAGGATCGGGCGCTTGCGGCTGGCGGCGAATCGTTCGAACTCGGTGAACTCGCGCGCCATCAGGTCGAGGTGATCGGCCTCCGACCGTTTGGCATCCGCCGTCTTCGCCAACCGGTCGAGCCGCTGCTGCTCCTTCACGATCGTTTCGCGCTGCATCTCGGTTTCCCGCAGGCTGGTGGTCGTCCTGTGATACCGGGCAACCGTCGCCCGCTCCGCTTCGCGCGCCGCCTGAAGCTCGCCCTGGGCGTTGGCGAGCTCGTCCGGCCGGTAGGAGAGGGCGGCGCGTTCCCCGGCGAGCGTCGATGCCTCGCCGTCGAGGTCGCCGATCCGCGTGACGGCCGCCGCCAGTTCGTTCGCGAGGGCCGGTCGTCGGGCCAGGTCCTGCTCGATCTGGGCGATCGCGATCTGCGCCCGGTCGGCTTCCTGCAGTTCCTGCTGGGTCTTGCGGAACACCTGCGGGTCGAATTGGATCTCGCCCAATGCCTGGCGAGCGTTGTTCGCCGTTTGACGCCGGTCCACCAGTTGCGTAAAGGTTGAAACCGACGACTGCAGGGATGAGCGGGCGGAAGCAAGAGCCCGCAACCGGCGGGTTTCGTCCTCGGCGCGTGCAATCTGTTCGGCGGTTGGTAGCGAGGACAAACCGGTTTCAGCGAGGGCCCGTTCCAACGCCGCCTGCGCCGCATTGGATGTTTCCTGCTGGGCGTCGAGAACGCTCACGCTGTTGTGGAGCCGTTTGCGCAATTCCTCCAGTTTGTCGATCTCGTTGAACACGCCCTTCCGGCGCGTTTCCAGCGCGGAAAGTCCAGCATCCGTTGCTTTCGCGTCGCGGGTCGCTTCGGCGATCTGGGCGCCGAGGCCGTCGACCCGGTGGCGCATGGCGGTGGCCACGACCACGGCATCGCCCTCCGAGAATGGGCGCCCACAGGTGGGGCAATCGTCGCCGAAGCGCTGCTCGTCCAGGTTGGCGAGGATCATCCTCGACTTGTCGCGGTCGTTTTCGAGCGCGGTGCGGGACGCGTGGAGAATCGTACGATCGTGCAGGAGCTGTTCCCGCTCGCGTTCGATGTCGGTCAGCCGGCTCTTGGGCTCGCCGTCCTCGATCGCCCGCTGTTCATCCTGCGCAATCTTGGTCTGGGCTTTCCTGAACCGCCCGAGCGTGGACAGCGCTTCATCGTGCGTGCTGGCAGCCCGGCTAACCCCGTGGAGCCACTGTGCACGTTGTTCTGATGCGCCGATGTCGACGGCCTCGACGATCGTCAGCAGTCGCCGCACGCCCGGCCGGGGGTTGAGCATGTCGTCGGTCGACCACAGCCAACCGGCGTGTTCCTCTGATGCCGACACCCCATCGACGAGGCGCCGGACGGCCGCGTTGGCGTCCCGTTGCCGCTCCTCGCACTCCCGCAACGTGCGATCGAGTTCCACAGCCTGCTCGAACCGCGCGCGTTCCCGCTCCATTGCGGCTATCTCGGCCAGGAGCGCTGGCAAACGGGCGGCGATCGGAGCGAGCCTGGCGCACTCGGTCTCGCGAAGCGACAGCCGCTCCAGGTCGGCGGCGAGGCTGGAGCGGCGTTTGTCGAGTGCCTGCCGCTCGTGGGCGCATTGTCCGATTTGCCGTTCCAGCCCGCCGTCCTGGTCGCGCCG
>JBGTNF010000212.1:0-17302 GCA_041743205.1 Thermomicrobiales bacterium
GATACCGGATCGGGCCCGTGGGCGGTCCCAGGCAGCGGCTCACGCCGCGTACGAGGATCCCTTCGCCTCTGGTGCCGGCGATTCGGTCCGGATGTACCTCCAGGAAATCGGCGAGACGAGCCTGCTCACGATGCAGGAAGAAGTCTGGCTGGCGACGCGTATGGAACGCGGCAAGGCGGCCGAGGCGCGGCTCGGCGAGCGCACGCTCTCGCCGGAAGACCAGTGGTCGCTCGAAGCCGACCGTCAGGACGGCGACGACGCCCGCGCGCACCTGATCCAGGCCAACCTGCGGCTGGTGGTGTCCGTCGCCAAGAAGTACGGCGGCCGCGGCCTTTCCTTCCTGGACCTGATCCAGGAGGGCAACATCGGCCTGATGAAGGCCACCGACAAGTTTGACTACCACCGCGGCTTCAAGTTCAGCACGTATGCCACCTGGTGGATTCGCCAGGCGATCACCCGTGCGATTTCCGACCAGAGCCGCACGATCCGGCTGCCGGTTCACGTTGGCGAAACGATCAACCGCGTCAAGAAGACATCCCACCGGCTCCAGCAGATCCTCGAGCGGGAGCCGACCCAGGTCGAGATCGCGCGGGCGATGGCGGTGTCCGACGAGAAGGTTCGCCAGGTGCTCGATGTCGCCCGCCACCCGGTCAGCCTCGAGGCCCCGGTCGGCAGCGAAGGGGACGCCTTCCTTGGCGACTTCATCGAGGACGAGACGATGCCAGCCCCGATCGAGCACGCCGCGCAGCAGCTGCTCCGCGCCCAGATCGGCGACGCGCTCGACAAACTGACCGACCGCGAGCGCAAGATCATCGTGCTCCGCTACGGTCTCGACGACGGCCGCTTCCGCACGCTCGAAGAAGTCGGCCGCGATTTCGGGATCACGCGCGAACGGATCCGTCAGATCGAGGCCAAGGCGCTGCGCAAGCTGCGGCACCCCGGCACCAGCACGCAGCTCCAGGGCTACCTGGACTAACACGCAACCAAACATGACGCGAAACGGCCGGGGATCGATTCCCCGGCCGTTCTGCGTGGCGCCACCTGTGCGGCGCCGATGGGATGTGGAGGCGATGCCTACGTCCCGCTGGATACGTGTTGACCCGTGGTTGACGGTCCCGTTGCACCGGGCGATCACGTATCCAGCAGGGCCAGGATCGCCCCTACACCAGGTCGTTGCATGGCTCAATGGGAGTTGTCTACACGGCCCGGACGGCGGCCGACATCTGCTGGATCGCTTGTTCGAGCAACGGCCGCGGCAAGGCGAAGTTGAACCGCACGCAGCGCTGGCCGACCTCGCCGCAGGCGCTGCCGTCGACGATCGCGACCCGCGCCTTCTCGCGGAAGAAGGTCGAGATGTCGCCGTCCAGCCCCGTCTCCCGGAAGTCGAGCCAGGCGAGGTAGGTGCCTTCCGGCATCGCGTACGTTACGCCGGGCAGGAGATCCTCGACCGCGGTGGCGAGCAAACGCCTGTTCCCGTCCAGGTACTCGATCACGCTGTCGAGCCATTCCTGGCCGGTGGTGTAGGCGGCGATGCTGCCAATCACGCCCAGGGTGGAGGCGCCGTGTCCGGCCCACATCCCGTCGGTTTCCCAGGTCGCCACGTCGGTGTCATTCGAGAGCACGATCTGGGCGCACTTGAGACCGGCCAGGTTCCAGGCCTTGGAGGCCGCGATCGCCGTGATCGTGTGGCCGGCGGCTTCCTCCGAAATCGAGGCGTAGGGCACGTGTCGGTGGCCGGCGTAGATGATTGGGGCGTGGATTTCATCCGAGAAGACGCGCCCGCCGTGACGTTCGACGATCTGGCTGATCTGGAGCATTTCCTCGCGGGTCATGACCCGGCCGATCGGGTTGAACGGGTTGCAGAGCACCAGCACCTCGCCGCCATCGGCGAAGGCCGCGTCGAGCGCTTCGAGGTCGTACTCCCACCGGCCATCGACCTGGAGCATCGGGAGCTGGATGATGTCCCGCTGGTTCATGGTGGGGACGAAGAGGAACGGCATGTAGGCGGGCGTGGGTACGATCACCTTGCCGCCCCTGGGCGCGAAAAGCTTGAGCGTGATTTCCAGCCCCTTGAGTACATCCGGCAGGGAGTGGATGCGTTCGGCCGGGACGGCCCAATCGGTGTTGTCGCGGTACCAGTTGGCGCAGGCCTCGGCGAGGCCCAGCTCCAGCGCGGTCGGCAGGTAGCCGAAGAAGCCGTTGTCGACGGTTTGGCGCAGGGCCTGGATCACGCTGGGGGCCGTGCCGAAATCCATCTCGGCGATGAAGGCCCCGATGCAATCGGGAAAGGTGGTCCACTTCTTGCCGACGACGCCGGTGAGGTGTTCGAGGGTCAGGGTGTCGTAGTTCGCCGTCAACATGGGTGGGCCGTGGTTCCTCTCGCGCGTGTCACCCGGCGTTCGCGGGCCAACCGATCGCCCACTGCCAGGTTGTGAACCATGGTATCACCACCGCCAGGCGCGTCGAATGCGCGTCCCGATCAGTGACCTGGTTCCAGCCGCAAGGGGAGCTCCTGCAATCCGTGAAACACCGCGCCCGGTCGCCAATGGACCGTGTCGGACGCCAGATGGAGACGGGGGAACTCGCGGGCCAACGTGGCGAACGCGATCTCGCCCTCCATCCGGGCCAGGGGCGCGCCGAGACAGAAATGGATGCCCATGCCGAATGACATGATCCGGCCAACGTCGCGCCGGATGTCGAGCTGGTCAGCACGATCGAACACCGTCCCGTCACGATTCGCCGAACCCAGCATGAAGGTCACCCAGGCGCCTTCGTCCACGCCACTGTCCCTGATCTCGACCGGTTCGAGCGCTACCCTGGTCGTCACCTGCACCGGGGCGTCGTAGCGCAGCAATTCCTCCGCCGCGTTCCGGGCGAGCCCGGGTTCCGCCACCAGCGTGCGCCACTGGTCCGGATGCCGCAGTAGCGCCAGCGTTCCGTTGCCGATGAGGTTGACGGTGGTTTCATGTCCCGCCACCAGCAGCAGGATGCAGGTCGCCACCAGTTCCTGTTCGTTGAGCCGTCCTTCATCGGCCTCGGCGCGGATCAGCTGCGAGAGCAGGTCGTCGCGTGATTCGTCATGGCGCCTGGCGATCAACCAGCGCAGGTAGGCGGAAAGCTCTTTCGTACTCTGATCGACCCGCGCCAGGAACGCTTCAAGGCCATCGACCGGGAAGTCGATCGCGGCGGCAATGTCCCCGGCCAGGCTCCGGAATTTCCGGAAATCTTCCGTTGGGATGCCGAGCATCTCGGCGATGACCAGCATCGGCAGGGGAAAGGCGAATCGACCGATGAGGTCGATGTCTTCACCGCCGGACGCTCGAAGATCGCTGGCAAGATCGGTGGCCATTGACTCGATCCGGGGCCGCAACTTCTCGACCTGGCGGGGCGTGAAGGCCAGGTTCGCGACACTTCGCAAACGCGTGTGGACGGGCGGGTCGCGAAACAGCATGAACAGGTTCGCGACTGCCCCGAAGGAATCGGGGTCGTGATCCGGTTGAGGAGGCGCCGGGTGCCCGCTACCGGCCGGCCGCCACTCCCGGCCAAGACGCTGGTGGCGGAGCCATTTCCGGCACTCGGCATGCCCGAACAGGTAGGTGGTGGTGGTGACACCCGACCCATCTCCCGAATCGTTCCGTACCTGATGCACCGGATCCTGGGTTCGGTACCGCTCGTACACCGGATAGGGATTGCCGTCCTGAAACGTCGATGCCATGTCGAAGGGCGGCAGGGTGTGCGTGACCATGGATGCGTGCTCCTCGGGAATCCGGCTGATGCTGCCCGGCTCGAAGCGGCCACCCGGGCGGGCACAGGATCGATAAGGTCCTGGCCTATCCAGAAACTGTTCGCGGTAGATCCCGGTCAGCTCCTTCGTCAGTCTGCCGCGTTCGTCGCTTACAGCATGTCACGAGCCGGGAAGAGATACACCCCCACCTCGCCGTCGTCGTACACGGCAACATTGCCGTCATGCGTTCCAGGTGGTTCGCCCTCGATCACCCGGCCGAGGAGATCGGCCATCCCCGGCAGGAGCGACGGCGAAATCGGGCTCTCGTTGTGGGATGGGTAGAGCACGCGCAGGTCCGGCGCAAGCGCGGCCAGCCTCGCCAACGACGCGTGGTAGGTGTTCAGCCACGATCCGGCGTAGGCGTAGAGATGACCGGCGTAGGCCACGTCGGTACTGAAGAGGATGCCGTTGGCCCGGTCCAGCAACACGATCCCGCCCGGCGAGTGGCCGGGACAGTGCAGCACCTCCAGCGTGCGGTTGCCCAAATCGAGCAGTTGTCCCTCGTGAAGCAAACCGGTGGCGGTGCTCGGTTGAATGGCGAGCGTGACAAGGTCGACCTCGTCTGGCAGCGGGCCGGTCAGCGAATTTGGCGCGAACCACGTCCGCATCCGCGTGTTGGGGTATCCCTTCGGAAGGTCGTCTGCCTCGTCCGGGTGGATCAGGATGTCCTCGAAGAGATGGTTGCCGCCAATATGGTCCCAATGGGCGTGGCTGTTGACGACGGTGACCGGCTTGTCCGTGAGGGTCTCGACCACATCGCGAATGTTGGCGACGCCCATGCCGGTGTCGATCAGTATCGCGGATTCATCCCCAACCACCAGGGCGCTCTTGACCCGTTCGACGTGATGTGGCTCCTCGATGATGAAAATGCCGGGTTCCGGTTCCCGAACTTCGAACTAGCTGGTTCCATGCGCCATGGCAGATTCCATTCATGTCTCGGCACGAGTCAGACAATCGAGCGATGGGCCAGATGCCACCAGGCTCAGGGGCATCGTGGCATGGCCTACCATGTCGTTCAAGGACCGACGAACCCGGCGAGCGGACCAGGAGGCATCGTGAAACGGAATCGTTCGATTGACGCCCGGTTTGCGGATCGGTGGCAGGCGGGCCGGGAACTCGGCCGGGCAATCCTGCCACTCCTGGTCACGACGCCAGCCGAAACCCGAATCGTGCTTGGCCTGGCGCGGGGCGGCGTAGTCGTCGCCGCAGAAGTCGCGGCGGCGCTGGACTCGCCGCTGGACGCGATCGTGGTGCGGAAGATCGGCAGTCCCCGCCAGCCCGAGCTGGCGATCGGCGCGGTTGGTCCCGAAGGCGCCCTCATCGCGAATCGCGGATTGATCACGGACCTGGGGATCGGGGAAGCGACCTTCGACGAATTGGCGGACGCAACGGAGGCGCGGCGCGACCAACTCGACCATGACCTGCGCGGCAGCCGTCCCCTGCCCGATCTGGCCGGCAAACTGGCGATCGTCGTCGACGATGGTTTGGCGACCGGTGCCTCGATGCGCGCCGCCCTCATCTGGGTGGAGCGTCGGGCCGCCGCGGTGATCATCGCCATCCCGGTCGCGGCGCCGTTGGTAACGACCGAGTTCGAGGCGCAGGGTCGGCGCATCCAGGCGCTGGTGACGCCAACCAACTTTGGTTCGGTCGGCTCCTGGTATCGAGAATTCGACGAAGTCACGAGTGATGAGGTGCGATCGTTGCTGGGAGACACATGACATCGGAACGTCGGATGGACGCTTTCCGCGGCACGAGTTGCCTGGTGACGGGCGCGACACGGCCCCAGGCATTGCTGCCTGGGGCCGTGTCCATCCGAGATGATGATGTGCTGACTAGCCGACGATCAGCGGGGTCGCGATCTCGAGCACTTCAGCCGGGGTCAGGGTCGGGTTGACGGCTTCCGGGAACGGAACCGCGCCGTTGAGGAGGGCGATGTAGGCAGCGTGACGCGCCTCGACACCGTGGATCGTCAACGCGGCGGTCAGAATCTCCGGGGCGCCGATCAGGTACTGGGCAGCGCCTTGGTAGGCGGACACGCCCGTGTCCTCGAGCGCCTGGGCGACCTGGAGGAAGCCAGCGGCGTCGGTGTAGCCGAAGTCGTACACGGCTTCCGCGACCGGCTCGCCGCCGAGGCTCTCGACGACGCCGGTGAGGGCGACGACGTGCTCGGCTTCGTGCGCGCCAATTTCGCTCAGGCGGTCGAAGACGCCCGGCTGGAAGCCAAGGGCGGTGAAGCCGTCGACGCCGAGCTCGGCAAGGCCGTCACGGTAGAACGCGGTCTCGAGGTGCTCGAGGGTCAGCGCGTAGTTGGCAACTTCGGCGCCATCGGCGAACGGGGCCTCTTCAGTGGCAGCGTCGTCAGCCGGGGTGGCATCCTGCGCGGCGGCGAAGCCAACGGTGCCGAGGGCGGCCATGGAACCGCCGGCGATTGCGGCGTTCCGAAGCAACCCACGTCGGGAAATCTCGTTCATGCGGGTATCGATGGCCTTCTGCAGCATCGATTCGAACTTAGCGTGTGACATAGTTGGCTCCCTGTCGCTCCCGCGACTCATGATCCGTGTGATGAAATGACGGTGAATCGGCCGACGCGCCGGCTAGCTGGCCGGGACGATGAACGGGCCAGCGGCTTCCAGGACTTCGTCCGGGGTCAGCGGCGTCTCGAAAGCGGCCGGGAACGGCGACTCGCCGGTCACAGCGTTGAGGTAGGCGGCGTGGCGGGCTTCGACGGCAACGATGCTGCCGGCGGCCGTCAGGAGGTCGGCGTTCTGGATGAACTGGCCGGCGCCGTCGTAGGCGGAAACGCCCACGTTCTCGAGGACAGCGGCGGTGCCAAGGAAGGACGCGGCGTCGGTGACGCCGAAGTCGTACTCACTTGCAGCAACCGGCTCGCCACCGAGTTCGGTGATGACGGCGGTCAGGGTGTCGACGTGCGCGGTTTCGTGCTCGCCCACAACCGTCACGTACTCGTTGATGTTGTTGCCATACGGATCGGTGCCGAGTTCGTAATCGCCGGCCAACTGGTAGAAGGCGGCTTCGAGATGCTCGAGGGTCAACGCGTAATTGAGGACCTCGACGTCATCGGCGAACGTCGTCTGGATCGCCATCATTCGCTGGTGGGCTGGTCCGCCGGCGCGGCCCAGGGTGCGCTGCTCGTGAATGGCGTTCATGAAAACCTGGTGTAGAGATGACATACCGTTCTCTCTTTCCTTGGCGTCGATCACCCTCTCCCGGCGATCGAGTGGCAAACTCGTCAGGCGACGAGCATTTCATGGGCCCCTCTGCCCAATGCTTGGGGCTTCTGTGCGGTAAAACGCGAGGCGATCGGATTTGGATCACTCCGGTATGAGTTTGAGACAATTTTCGTCTTAAGTACATGGCTTCACCGGGCTATACCGGCGAGAATAGTGGCTCGCTACGGTAGGGGTCGGCCCCGTCGACTGTATTCGGCCGGAAACCGGGTGATCCAGCCAGTCGTTCCAGCATCAGCGCCAGCAACGGTCAGTATCGAGATTCCGTACAGGAGAGCATCCGTGACCAGACTCCAGGAGGCGCCGGCGACCAACGCCGCCGCCGTTGCCACCGTCTACCCGATCGGCGAAGCCGCGACCCTCGGCCCGTGGGAGATTACCGTCGTCGAGGTCGTTTCCGGCGAGGAGGCCGCCTCGCTCCTGATCGAAACCAATGCCGAGAATCCTCATGCTCCCGAAGGCCAAGCCTACGTGTGCGCCCGAATTTCCGCGCGGAACGCGGGCGATGGCGCGCGTTCGATCCAGATGGTCGATTTCGCCGCCACCGGCAGCGACGGCATCCTGCGCCGCACCCAGGCCGTGGTCATGCCGGACCCGATGTTGCAGGCTGTGGTCGAGCCGGGGGCCACCACCGAGGGCTGGGTCGCGATCACGGTCGACGATCCGGCGGTGGCGACGCTCTGGTTCGATGCACCGATGCTGGGCGGTTCCTGGTCGGACGGGATCTTCGCCCTGGCCGACGGCGCCGCGGTCCCGGCGTTCGAGCTAATGGACGCCAGCGACACCGACGTGGGGGCCGAGCCCTCGGCCCCGGCCGCGATCGGCGAAACGGTGACGGTCGGCGGCTGGGAGGTCACGATCGACGAGGTCATCTTCGGCCAGGCGATCTTCGACATCGCCGATTTCCGCTACCGGGCCCTGGGTCCCGACGAGAACGGCATCGGGCTCTACGCCACGGTCCGGAACCTCAACCCGTTTCCCGCCTTCTTTTCCGACATCGCCTTCGAGATCGCCGACTTCAACGGCGAAGCGTGGGACCACACGCTAACGATGACGGCGCCGGAACCGGAAGTGAGCCAGGAGTACCTGCCCGGCGCGAGTGGCCAGGGTTGGGCCACGTTCGGGCCGGAGGACTATGGAGAAGCCCAGCTGATCAAGGTCCAGCCGTTCAAGATCGGCGGGGCCGCCCGCTACATCATCTTCGACGGCAATACACCCCAGACGGCCGGCGGCGCGCCCGAGGAGGAAGCCAACGCGCCCGCCGAACCGCTGGATCTGGCGGTGGGCGATGTTGTCAGGACGACCGAAGACCTGGTCAACCTCCGAGCCGAACCGTCGACCAGCGCGGACACCATCGACGAGCTCGCACTCGGCGCGCAAATGGAAATCACGGGCGAACCGGTAGAGGCCGACGGGTACAGCTGGTACCCGGTGATCATCCTCAACACCTCCCAAGCGGGCTACGTGGTCGAGGATTTCATCGGCCCTACGGGGAATTGACCTGCACGTACAATCGCGCGGCTCATTCCATTTCCATATAATGGAAGATCATCGCCGGACCAGGCATCTCGGTACCGGCGGCCACGGACCTGGCAGCGGCTGCGCAGGTAAGGCTCGACCACTCGACGTTCCCGGATTCAATCGATGACGTTGCAAACCGCCATGCTCGCGACCCTGACCATTGTGTTCGGAGTCGCCCAATACGCCCTCTGCCTCCAGGCGCTGCGCGACCTGGCGCGGCGGCCGCGTGTGCGTGGCGACAACAAGGCGCTCTGGGGTCTGGGCATCCTTTGCCTGCCGATCGCCGGGGCGATCCTCTACAACTGGATGGGGCCAACCAGCTTCATCAACCGCCGGGCGCCGGCAACCGATTCCACATCGCGCGATTGCCGGCGCGAACCAGCCGTCCTTCACCCGTCCCCGGCCAACGTAACACCGATTTCGGCGGCCCACTCCGTCCGGCAACGGCGGGCGGGCGGACCTGGCAACAGTGGCAACAGTGGCAACAGTGGCAACGGCGGTGGGGATGACGTCTTGCCATCGGCGCCGGGCCGCGCCCGGGCGGGTCGAACCGGATCCTGAGATGAAACCGCTTCCGACATCGCGTCAGTCACCGCTCGCTCGGGAAAGGAATCGGCCGCTGAACATGCGCTCCCGCACCGCGATCGTTCGATCGACGG
Source organism: Thermomicrobiales bacterium (assembly GCA_041743205.1). Lineage (GTDB taxonomy): Bacteria > Chloroflexota > Chloroflexia > Thermomicrobiales > UBA6265 > JACCYX01. Next base: position 9,213 of record JBGTNF010000212.1, read on the forward strand.
CATTCCTCGGCCACGATACCGGGGATCATCCCGAGCGCTCGGCCCGCATGATCGCCATCGACTGCGCGCTGGAACAAGGCCGGTTGCTGGCCGACCGACCAGGCGTAGCGACGTCTCCAGCCAGCGACGCCGTGGTTACTCGCGTCCATGACCAAACCATGCTCGAAAACCTCGAAGACGTTGCTCGCGCCGGCGGCGCCTGGCTGGATTCGGATACCGTCGTCCGCACGGATACCGTGGACGTGGCACGCATGGCCGCCGGTGGCGCGGTCAACGCGGTGGATGCGATCCTCGCCAACCGAATCGATCGCGCCTTCGTCATTTCCCGCCCGCCGGGCCACCACGCCACTGCCTCGCGGGCGATGGGGTTCTGCCTGCTCAACACGGCGGCGATAGCCGCCGCCCACGCCATCGCGAATAGCGTCGAGCGGGTCGCGATCCTCGACTGGGACGTTCACCACGGCAACGGTTCCCAGGAAATGTTCTATGGAAGACGCGATGTGCTCTACGGCTCGCTGCACCAGTCGCCGCTATACCCGGGAACCGGCGGCGCAAGCGAAACTGGTTCCGGGGCCGGCCTGGGTTTCACGGTCAACGCACCCCTTCCGCCGGGCACAGACGACGCCCGATTCCTGGCCGCGTTCCGGCGCGTCATCCTCCCCGCAATCGACAGCTTCGCACCCCGCCTGCTGCTCATTTCCGCCGGTTACGACGCCCATCGCGATGACCCGGTTGGCGGCCTGAACGTTTCCGACGCCGGTTTCGACGCCATCATGGCCGAATCGATCAGGCTGGCCGAGCGCCACTGCCAGGGCCGGATCCTGGCCGTGCTCGAAGGCGGCTACCATCCCCAAACACTGGCCCGCTGCGTTGCGTCCGGCATCGCGCTGCTGGACGGCGGGCGTGATTTACCCAACATCTAACCTCTCGGGTACCTCGCGCCTGCCAGCCTGGCCCTGACCACCTTCAAAAAGCACCATTGGCAGCGACAGCCGCCCGGACCGACACATGCACCGTTCCCCGTCCCGTATCCTAGTACGGAAGCGGGAGCCCCATCGGGCTCAAGTGCTGCCAGGCAACAACACCCGGCTGGTCTCGCCTGAGTGTACGTACACACCGTACTGCATCAGGTTGGCGTTTGGCAAGCGCCAAAACCGCACTGCCGTACACCCCTGGACGGGGCACTGAGGGACATCATTCCATGACGTCGAACGATCAATCCGATCACTATCCTGCCGACGAATCCGGTCGCCGGGAACGCACTCCCGCCCAGGGTCCCGCCGCGACGGTGGCCGCTTACCGGCAGGACGATGACCGGCGGCGCGACGACGCGCGTGTCGCCGCCCTCCAGAACCAGGTCGACGAATTGCGGGCCGCGAACCGGGAACTGGCGAGCCGCCAGACACGCGACGAGGAGCTCATCAAGCAAAACGAAACGCTCAGCGCGCAGCTCCGGCTGGCGGTCGAACAACTGCGGCAGGAATCGCAACAATCGGCCCAGGCCCGTGCGCTCGACGAAAACCGGACCCGGCAACTCATCCAGGAGCTGGAAATCCGTGTCGACGACGGCGTACGCCCGATCCGGTCGCTCCAGGCGCACGTCAGCGAATTGCTCGAATCGTCACGCCGGAAGCTGGACGACACCGGCCAGACCGACCAGCGGCTGGACGAGATGGTCGCCGTGATCGAGCACCTGTCGGCGCTGGGGGACCGCACGAACGCGATCAGCCACGGGCTGCGGGACACGATCGACGGCGTGCGGTCCGAAGTGGAGGGGTTCCGGCGGGACATCATCCGCGCCGAGGATGCGATCAAGATCGTGGATCAGGAGGCGCGGCGCCGGACCACTGACGTCCAGGGCATCGCCGAGAGCTACAGCGCCCGGCTCGACGAATTACGGGCCGACCTTGGTCACATCTACGACTCGTTCGAGGACCAGCGCCGCGGTCTCGTTCACGTCGATCCCACGCTCGATGAGCTGCGGGCCGGCGAGTTGGCCTTGCGCCAGGACCAGGGCCGGCTCCAGACCCAGTTGACCGAGCGTCACGACCTGTTGATCGACATGCACGACGACGCGCGGCAGGAAAACGACGCCCGCTTCGAACAGCTTCGCCAGACCTTCGAGGAGCGCCTGGAGCGGCTCAACGAGCGGCTCGAAGAGGCGAACGAGCAGTACCGTGAAACCACCTACAAGCTGTCGGACTTCACCTCGGCAATGGAAGAACTGCGGCAGGTCGACGCATCCCTGCACCGCGATCTCTGGTATCTCCACGAACAGCGCGTGCGGGTGCGGCTGGAACAAATCCAGGAGGAACTCGACGCGGCCGCCACGCAGCGGCGGGACGCCGACGCCGAGGCCCAGGCCGGCCTGGGCAATCGCTACCGGCGTCGGCGCCAAACCATCGACAACACCGAATCCTAGACTTCGGCGATGCTGGCTAGCGTTCTTGAACCGTCTGCAACGACTCGCCCAGCGTTGTCATCCTGCTACCACGGAACGACGATGCACGACCACGGGTCGTGCATGAATGCACGATTAGATCGCGTCCAATGTGCCATCTCGACACGTTTACACAATGGAACCTTCAACAAATAGGGAAGCGTCAACGAACCGGGGCAGGGCCGGTGCCGGACAGTCACTGTCGAAAATTGGGAAACTGGCGAACTGGCGACGATATCCGGTCCAAACGTATACCGAAACGGTTCCGCACCCGGCACCGTCGCCTGCCTGGCAACGACGCCGTTTCCGGCTCGGAGACTGCCGGCCAACCCTCACCGTAGCGGCGACTCCCAGTCGACTCACCGGGGATTGAGCGTTTTCCCTGGCCCCTTCCCCAATTCAGGCCAGCTTGACAGTGAAAATGCACTTTGTTACGTTCTACATGTCCTAGGGGAAACGGTACCTTCGGACGCCAGGCTCATTGGCTGGATAATGGCGTCGCTCGATCGTACCAACTGGGGAGGAAATCGCCGCACTACGCGAGGGCGGATTCTGTGAGCGATCCTGGTTCGTGGAAATCGATGCGTTGATTCGGATCGATAACGACTAAATCCAGTAAATCCAGGCGCTGGCAGGATGCTCGTGGCGACGATGGCTCCGACTCTACCTCTTGCAACCAATGACATGGCTGGGACGTTTCGCAGGGCCCGTGAACACGGAACTCCGTCGTTCGCACTGCGGAGTTTGCGGAGCACCGGAAACGACAACCCGGCAACCGTTTCCACGCGCACAGTGAAGCCCGCAATCACTGATCGAAATATCGTGACCTGGGTCACCAGGCAAGCGAAGGGGACGGCCTTCGCCTTTGACGGGGAAATACCAGAATCCGCATCCCGGAAACCGGATTCATCACCGTTGGCTAACGGTGTAGGTATTCATGGCTTGGACCAGGCTTCACAGGCTGGTTCCCTGACTCAGACACCTGGTTGAGGGGCTGCTCAACCAAGCGACATTACCTGGAGGGAAGGGATTGTCTACAATCCTCAAGCGCGCCCAGCGCGCGACGTATTACCTGATCGCCTTGTTCATGGGGCTTTCCCTGTTCGCCCCCATCGTCGCCCTTGGAAACGACGATCTCTTGCCCGGCGACACTGGCACCATCGCCACCGGCGGTGGCGACGCCACGATCCGTGACGCGGCTTCGGCCACTGGCGAATCGATCGGGTCGATCCCGGATGGCACCGATATCTACATCGTGGCCGGGCCGATCGCCGATACCGATGGCTCGCTCTGGTACCAGGCTGGCGTCTGGGACATGACCGGGTACATCAACGCCTCCCTCCTCGAAGATGTCGACGCCCCGGCTCCCGCGGAAGCGGAAGAAACGCCGGCCCCCGTCGAAGAACCCGCCGCCCAAACCATCCCCTGGCAACAACCAATCGACTACGGCGTTGTTGTTGACAACAACAACGCGCCGCTGCCTGGAGATGGACTCGCCTGTCGCGTGAGCGCCAGCGGCGAAGCCGCGGTCGTCGTGCGCTTCGGGCTCGGTCAGTCGGTCGAAGTCACTGGCGCTGCGACGTGGGCCGAGGGCATCGAATTCGTGCCGGTCAATTGCGGTGGCCAGGGCGGCTTCGTCAAGGCTGATTACGTGACCCTCCGCAGCGTGACCGCTGCGGAGCCCGAAGTCGAAGTCGAAGTCGAAGTCGACGAGCCGGAAGCGGCCGAAGAAGCCGTCGCCGAAGATGTCGCCACGGATGAGTCTGTGGTCGAAGAAGTCGCCGCGGGCGACCTGATCGTGCGGGTCAGCGACGACGACGGATCACCGGTCACCGGACTCTGTTTCCAGCTCTATGAAGACGGCGCCTGGGTTGCCGACGCCTGCGACGCCAACGACGCGATCCCGGACAACGGGAACAGCGGCTTCTTCGGCATCACGTCCGGCAGTTACACCCTTGTCGCGTCGCTCCTGCCCGATGGCGCGGCGATCGACACGCGCGAAGTGTCGATCGCGGCTGGCGACACCGGCAGCATCGCGATCAACGTCGAAGCTCCGGTCGAAGAAGCGGTCGTGACGGAGGAAATCGTCGCGACCGACGAACCGGTCGTGACGGAAGAGCCGGTCGTCACCGAAGACGTCGTCGCCACCGAGGAACCGGTCGCCGCTGAAGAAGTCGTTGCAACCGAAGAGCCGGTCGTCACCGAGGAACCGGTCGTCACCGAGGAACCAGTTGCGACTGAGGACGTGGTCGGTACCGAGGAAGTCGTGGCAACTGAGGAACCGGTCGCCACTGAGGAACCGGTCGCCACTGAGGAAGTCGAGGCGACGGAAGAGTCTGCGGCAACCGAAGAACCAACGGTTACCGAGGAAGCTGACGAATCGGCCGTAGCCGGCGTCGACCTTTCCCAGGCGCTCGGTGACGCCACGGTTACCGGCACCAATGGCGAAGGCGTACGTTGCCGCGTCGGGCCGGACGCCTCGTCCGCCACCATCCTGGTGCTCGAAGAGGGCGCCACGGTCTTCGTGCTCGAATACCCGGCAAATGGCTACATCGGCGTCGCTTGCGGCGACCAGGTCGGCTACGCCAATGTCGAATACATGTACTCCGGCGGCGCAGCCGGCGATCCGGTCCCGGCCAACGCATCGAGCGTCACGGTCGTCGGCACCGGCGGCATGTCGTTGAACTGCCGCAGCGGCGCCGGCTCCAGCTTCGGCGTCATCACCTCCGTCCCGGCCGGCAGCGTGCTCACCAGCCGCGGCGCCTCGACGGGCAGCTGGGCCCCGGTGGTCTGCGGCGGCATGAACGGCTTCGTCTCGATCTCGTTCGTCGAAGTCGCTGGCAGCAGTTCGGGCGGCGCCACCGGCGGCAACACGGGAACTGGCGGCTCGACCTCAGGCTCCGGCACGATCTCCAACACCGGCGGTGATGGCCTGCGCTGCCGCACCGCTCCCAATGGCTCCGTGATCATGGTCCTTGGCGAAGGCACGCGGGTCACCACCCGCGGCGCGGCGAGCGGCGGCTGGGTGCCGGTTGTGTGCGGCGGCATGAACGGCTTCGTCTCCAGCTCGTTCATCACCCTGGGCGCCGGTTCCGGCAGCGGAACCGCCAACCCGACGCCAACTCCGGCGCCGGGCAACAACAACGGCGGGGGCGCGAGCTCCGGCAACGTCAAGGTCACCGGCACGGGCGGCTCCTCGCTCAATTGCCGTAGCGCCGCCAGCATGACCGGCATGGTCATCACCTCGGTCCCGGCCAACTCCACCCTCGCCGTGCGCGGCGCTGCAATGGACGGCTGGCAGCCGGTGACCTGCGCCGGCAGGAGCGGCTACGTCTCGACCGACTTCGTGTCGGCGACAACGGGCACTGTTACCCCGAACCCCGGCCCATCGAACCCCGGAACCCCGGCCCCTGGCTCTGGCCAGACCGGCACCGCGATGGTGGCCAACGCTGGCGGCGATGGCGTCTACTGCCGAACCGCGCCAGGCGGCTCGCCGATCACGGTCGTGCCGGAAGGCACATCGGTCGGCACCCGCGGCGCCTCGAGCAACGGCTGGACCCCGGTTGTGTGCGGCGGCCGCAACGGCTTCATGAGCAGCCAGTTCCTCTCGACCGGCGGCGGCACGACAACCCCCACGAACCCGCCACCGACACCGGCCCCGGATTCCGGGTCTGGCTCGGCGATGAAGAGCGGCGATAACGGCGAAGTGATGATGCGGGCCAACATGCGGTACTCGTCGTCTATGAGCGCCAATGTCGTGGTCACCGTCGAGGCCGGCGAAGTCCTCCGCATTTCCGGAAATGCAACCAACGGGTTCTATCCGGTCAATTACGACGGACTGAACGGATTCATGGCGACCGAACTGCTAAGCAAGACATCCAAGGCCCTCAGTGAGCGTGGTGGCTCTGCGGCTCCCGATCCGAATCCCAATCCCAATCCTGGAAGCAGCAATGGCGGCGGAACGGCCACTGGGAACGCGATCGTCAACTACGCCATGAGGTACGTTGGCTATCCGTACGTGTGGGCTACTGGCGGACCATCTTCGTTCGACTGCTCCGGCTACACCAGCTGGGTGATCAAGAACGTAGTTGGACCGGACATCGGTCGAGGCTTGTGGACACAGTGGGCGTCGGGCGTCGCAGTCGACCGCTCGAGTCTCCAGCCAGGCGATCTGGTCTTCTTCCAGAACACCTACAAAGCCGGTCTCTCGCACGTCGGCATCTACATCGGCAACAATCAATTCGTGAACGCCGAGAATGAGAGCACCGGCGTCGTCGTCCGAGACCTGAACTCGAGTTACTACGGGTCGCGATGGCTCGGCGCACGCCGGATCAACTAACCGGTCGGACGCACAGGCAAGAACGAAACGGGGGCGGGGACAGATGTCCTCGCCCCCGTTTCGTTCCCTCTCTGCACGGTCATCGCTAACTCCAGCAATCTACCCCGGAACGACGCCTGATGTCGAATGAACCGAACGATCGTCGCAACGCCGGCCCATACTCCGTCACGGTCGACGGACTTGCCATTGCGGTCGACGTGATCCAGAACGGAGTTCCATCCGAGGTCACGATCGCGTGGATCCATGGGCTGGGCGCGTCCGCGAACGGGGCGTTCGGAGACGTGGTCCGCCTGCCCGCCCTGGCCGGCACGACATCGATCCTGATCGACCTGCCGGGTCACGGGGCGAGCGACCGGGCCGATGGCTGGACCCATTCCCTGAAGGCTCACGCCACGATCGTGAACCGAACGCTCGAAACCATCGGCGTCGGCACCGTGACGCTGGTGGGACATTCGATGGGGAGAGCCATCGCAATCTCCTGCGCTGCAGGCGCTCCAGGCCGCGTAGAGCGCCTGATCCTGGCCGAACCATCCGTCGCCGGATCGGGCCGATTGAGCGCGCACATCGCCGCACGGAACGAATCACGGTTCATCGAGCGCGGCTCCGCCGCACTGGTCAGTGCGACGGAGCGGGCAGCCTCGGCCGGCGATGAGGCAGCCTGCCCGCTTCTGCCCTCGCTGCGATTGGCCTCCCCCATTCGAGCCTTCGTTGCTTCTATCGGAAATCTTGGGATATGTCGTGCGGGACGCTGGTCATCAAGTCATGGCCGACAATCCCGAAGGGTTCGCCGCCGCTGTGGCGGCTGCGATGAAGTTGCGGTGAGGCGGGAGCGGGCCACTTTCCGCCGTGCGAATCCGACTGGAGCCAGATTGCCGCCCAGACGAAACCCGGTCACATCCTGGTGGCAGGTTGTCAGGGAAGACCCGGGCGGCTCCCACGTTGCGCTCTGGACAGGCTCCCGAATCGACAAGATGTCGTCGCCTCGCCGTTGTAGTCGGTCGATTCTGGGCCGCCCCTACACAATCCCTGCCACCAACTGCCTATCCAGAGATCGGATCGGCGGATGGCGGGATAATACCGACTCCGGGTAGAGCGTTGAGGGATACTGGGAGGACGAGGAAGGAGAGTTGCCCATGCCCCGCCGCCTGACCCTCGCCCCGCACGTGCCGTCGGACACCCTGAATCATCGCTATCGCACTTGCCGCGACCCGGTCGAACGCAGCCACTGGCACATGATCTGGCTTGTCAGCCAAGGACACAGGGGGGCAGCTGTCGCTCGGCTCACCGGGTACTCCGAGACGTGGGTGCGCA
>JBGTNF010000213.1:0-6093 GCA_041743205.1 Thermomicrobiales bacterium
GACCTCCCGGCGCCCGATGAATCGCTCGGCAAGCGGCAGGAGGAATACCGCTCCCGCCTGAATTGATCGGGGCGTCGATCCGGAGCGAACGGTGATAGACTGCGGATGGGTCTCAAACCGCACATCCGCGTGAGCCTGCGCATCCGTGATCGGTCCCGTGTCGCCCATGTCCTTGCCAGCCTTGACGTCGTTCCACTTCGATACGGATGACCATCCGGAGCAAACCCGGTTCGAGACGTGGCGTGAAGTCATGGCCGTCACGCACGACGTCGCCCCGGTAGGCGCCACGCCGGACCCATTCCACATCCAGGTCGGGGCGTGGCGCCTCGGGCAGATGGCCGTCACGTCCGGGCAGTTGACCTCGCAGTCGTTCTCCCGCACCAGGGAGCACATCCGGCGCGATCATATCGATCACTTTGGGCTCTTCGTGCAGGGAATCGGAACGCGGCTTTGCGTGGTTGGCGACGATATCGAACTGCTGCGCGAAAACGACATCCAGATCGTCGATTTCGCGCAAGTCGAGAGCTCGCAAGCCACGGCGGGCAGCAGTGGGACGTTGTACCTGCCGCGTGACCTGGTTGAGGACATCATTCCCCATTTCAACCGCTTCCACGGGCGAGTGCTGCGGGACAGCATGGCCACCCTCTTCGCGCGCCACATCCTGAGCATGGGCACGCACTTGCCGCACTTGCCGTCCACCGCCCTGCCCCACCTCACGGAAGCCACCATGGAGATGGCGTTCGCCTGTCTCCAGTCGCTCGAATCCGGCTCGTGGGAAATGAACAGTGCGGTGGTGTCCGCCATGCGCCGGCGGGTGGAACGGTACATCGAAACCGAACTCGAAGAACCGGACGTTTCCCCGGCCTCCGTGGCGTACGCCTGCAACATGTCGCGCACTACCCTCTACCGCCTGTTCGAGCCGCACGGCGGCGTGATGCTCTACGTCAAGCGGCGGCGGTTGCACCGGATCCGCGCGATCCTGGTCGCCAACGAGGACGAGCGGTCGTTGGCCGGCATCAGCGAGGATTACGGTTTCCAGAGCGGCGCCCATTTCAGCCGGGAGTTCCGCAAGGAGTTCGGGTGCTCCCCGGGTGAAGTGCGGGGCGACCGCCTGCCCCAGATCGATGTCGTTGCCCCTCCGGAAGCAGACCTTGGCGTGATCCTGCGCTCGCTCCACTCGTGACCCGAACCTGCCCCTCCAACGCGCCCCCATGACGAGCCCGAAACGCTCCTTTGTGCCGTATTTGACCTCGTTTCCAGCCCCCTGTCATCCACCTTCCGGACCGTCCCACAAGTCGGGACGGGTGGATACATGATTGGTACAGTCGGCTAACGACGCCTCGACGACGCCTTGCTACAGTCCGGATGCGGACGCGTTCGAGACGATGCTGACCCTGGCCTTGACCTGGCGTAGCCCCGGTTCGACGTTCTGCAACCGGCATGTGGTTGGCTACGCGAACGAGGTAAGGCTATGGAACTTCTGGTACCGATGCTTTCAGGGTTGGCGCTGGTAATGCTGGGTGTGCTCGCACACTTCTTCGGGGCCGATTCCCGCGTCTCCATCAAGGACCTCAGGAAAAAGTGGTGGTGACACGCTGGCCTGAGACGCCGCTCGCCGGTCGATCGACGGGCAGCGTCCCGGGCGCAATTGCCGAACTACCGGCCGGTAGCGACCGGCTCATCGATCGCCGGGCCGTACCCGCTCCGTTCGGACCTCGTCGTTCGGGCTCTGCGCGACAAGGGTCAGCCGTTGCGCGCCCCACGCCAACGCGATGCGCGCAGCCCACCAGATAGTCACCCCAGGGAGAGCTACATGATCCCGTTCCTGCACCGTGTCCTGGCGCCCATCCTGGCAACCGTCACCCTGCTGTGCGCGGGAGTGGGGATCGTCCCGGCCGCCTCTGCCCCCGTGACGGATTTCGAGGTCTGGTTGATCGATCAGTCCGACGCCGCCGGTCACGTATTTGGCGGGACCATTCACATCTACGACGGTCAGGATCTCACCGGCGAGGCGGCGGCGTCGTCAACGCTGGTCGAATCGCTCGATCTCTCTGGCGCAACCTCCGCGTTGTGTCTGGCAACAACCAGGGCCAATCCTGTTCGACCGCACATGCTGTCGTTCAATTCCACCCAGCGCTACGCTGTCATCACGTTTGTCGCCAGCGGTCACATCGCCATTTTCAACGCCCAAACCTGCGCGCCCGTCGCCTGCCTGCGCTCATCGCTCGGCGCCAACGGCGAGCGCCAGGCCCACGCCGCCACCCCCGCGCCAGACAATACGTACATCCTGGTCGCGAACCAGAACGGGAAGTTGCTGGAACGGATCGATACCGACTATGCGACCGAAACGTTCACCCTGAATACTGGCGCCAGGATCGACCTGGCGACCTGCGTCACGCCCAGCGGGGTGGCCTGCGAGGACGCCGGCCTGCGGCCCGACAACGCACCCATCGTCGCCGTGATCGATTCCAGCAGCGCGCTCGGGTTCATCACCCTGCGCGTCGGCGGCCTGTTCGTCATCGATCCGACGGCCACGCCGATGCGCATCCTGGCCGACTACGACCGCACGATCATTCACAGTCACGGCTTTGCCGGCGTCGAGGTGGGTGACATGATGTTCGTGAACTCGGGCGGAGGATCGAGCTCGCACCTGCATGGGTTCGCCCTCTACGGGTTCCCGCTCTCTGGCTACGATTCCGCCAATGGCTCCAATGTGCCAGCCCCCGACGTGCTCCATTCCGACGAGGAAGGGGCGAGCGACGCCCACGGGTTGGTGCTGACCGGCGATGGCGGGTTCCTCTAGGTGCTCGACCGTACCCGGAACGCCGCGGAGGTGTTCGACACCGCGACCGGCGTCCATGTCAGGTCGGTCAATTTCAACGCCGGGGCGCCTTCGGGGTTGACGCCAGACCTGGCGGATGTGTCACCGGACGGCAGGCACCTGTTCGTCTCGCTCCGTGGTCCCAACCCGCTCAGCGGCGACCCGCACGCCTCGACCGGGAGTACGCCCGGGCTCGCGGTGATCAGTGTTACGGAACAAGGCACGAACGGCGTCCTCCAGCGCGTTGTGCCCATCCACAACCTCGATGCGGACGGCGTCGAGCGGGCCGATACGCACGGCATTCGCGTTCGATTGACGTAATGGACCGAGCGATTGCCGTTGCCCGCCGGGCGGGGCGCCTGGACGCGAATCTCTGGGCCACGGTTGGTCGTGAACGCCGGGCCCACCCTGGACCACCCGTGGCAGCGCTCTTCCGCGTGCGGCGCCCGGCTTGCTGCGTCTTGTACCGTTTCCTGAATCACACTGATCTGTCGCGAAAGGTGATACGCTGCACATGGGCACCACAACCTGAGTCAGGCGCGCGCCACGCGTGCATATTCGGTAAGGTTGCATTTCATGTCAGCGCTTGCGGTGGCCTCGTTCCACTTCGACACGGACGATTGTCTGGAGCGAGACCGGTTCGAGATGTGGCGAGAGGTGATTTCGGCCACGCATGATATCGCGCTGCCCGATACTGGACCATCGCCGTTCCACATACACTATGACCTCTGGCATCTCGGCCAAATTGCGGTCAGTTCCGGCTCATTCTCTGCCCAGTCGTTCGCTCGTTCCGACGCGACAGCCAGGCATGACCAGATCGATCACTTCGGGCTCTTCGTACAGGGTAAGGGAACGCGCCATTGCCGGACTGGGAGCGATGCGGAGGTGCTCGGGGAATACGACGTCCAGATCGTCGATTTCGCGCAAGCCGATAGCTCGTCCGCCAGCGCCGGCAACAGCGGGACGTTGTACCTGCCCCGAAACCTGGCCGAAGCGATCCTCCCCAACATCAGCAGTTTCCACGGCCGGGTGTTGCGGGACAGTGTGGCGACGCTCTTCGCCCGGCACGTCCTGAGCATGGGCACGCACCTGCCACACCTGCCAGCCAGCGTCCTGCTTAATCTCACCCAGGCAACGACGGAGATGACCGTGGCGTGTCTTCAGTCGCTGGCCTCGGGATCGTGGGAGATGAACAGCGCGGTGGTCTTCGCCATGCGGCGGCGGGTGGAACGCTACATCGAATCCCGGCTCGAAGACCCGGACCTCACACCGGCTTCCGTGGCGCAGGCGTGTGACATGTCGCGCAGCACGCTCTACCGGTTCTTCGAGCCGCACGGCGGCGTGATGACCTACATCAAGCGGCGGCGTTTGCACCGGATCCGCGCGATTCTCATCGCCAATGAAGACCTGCGTTCGCTGGCCGGCATCAGCGAAGGGTATGGCTTCCAGAGCGGCTCGCATTTCGGCCGCGAGTTCCGGAAGGAGTTCGGCTGCTCTCCCGGCGATGTGCGCGGCGATCGTCTCGCTCCGCTCGATACCTCTGCCTCGCCCGACGCGGACGTGAGCATGTTGCTGCGATCGCTTCGTTCCTGATACGAGTTTTGGCCGATCAATTGAACGTCCTCGGTAGTCGCCGACCTTTGTATGGCCGGCCACTATCATGTTCGCGCTCGACGCCCAAGCCAGTGCGTTCGGCCATGTCTCCATGCGGTTGGCGCCGTACCCTCCCATCGCTCCATCGTCATGATTCTGAACTTGGGACGCAGGGACGCATGGTTGGGACGGTTGGCTCACGACTCCCCAGGCCTACCCTGATATTGTCGTGACAGGGACACTTTTCGTAGCCATGGAAATCGGTGAAGCGCTGGCGCCCATGCAAGACGACTGCTGGCGCCCCGAACATCAATGGTTTCGGGTCCCGGGACGACCGTATCGGAGCCGCGGGCTTTCCGCGGCGCCAGACATCAGTCAGGGAGGACACCATGAACCCGATGCGTTTCGATCAGATCGGCCGGCGCTTCAGCGAGCGACGGCTTTCCCGGCGTGCCGCAATGACAGAAGGGGCCGCCCTGGCCGCCACCGGCGTGGCGATGGCGGGTCTTGGCAGCGTCGCCGCCCAGGAAGCGACCCCGATCGGCACCCCGGAATCGTTTCCCCACAGCGTGACGCTTCCGCCCAATGACGACGGTGACGCGGTCACGCACCTCTTCGTCCAGTCGTTCCAATCGGGCAGCATCGGCCCCGCGACCGGCGAATTCGGCACCCACACGGTCACGCTTGCGCAGGGCATGGGCCAAACCATCGTCTTTGGCGACCGGCCCTCCCGCGAGGTCGGCGTCACCCCAACCCCAGCCTTCCTCGACGGGCTCGGCTTCACTCCCGACAACCCGCCCAACGCGGCGCTGCTCGTGGAGGCCGAGCCGGGTGTGACCGACATCGCCGTGGTCGAGTTGTTCAACCCCACCTACGACGAGGCCACGCACACCGCCACCTACGACATCGCGGTGCTCGCCAACTGGCAAAACGACCTGGAGACGGGGTTCCAGGAGGCTCCGCTCGACCTGTCCGACCTGACCGACCTGGGCGACGAATTTGGCAGGACGCACCTCTTCATCGACGGGTGCGGCTGGCGAGGGGTTGGTTGCTTTTTGCCGACCGATGACCCCTACGGGTACGGGGAGCAGGTGGGGATTTTCCCAACTCAACAAACCTGCTACTGGTTTTCGGCCGGTTGCATGCTCTGCACGCCGAAAAACGCCCAGAATGTCGGAGACATCCAGCGCTACTGGTCGCAGATGTGCAACGACAACTTCCCGGCCTGCAACAATCAGTGCGAGATCCAACTGTAGTCACCTGATTCCCGCATGACGAGCCTGGGGCTGTTGGGGCCTCCGCGGGTGTTTGTCTGGCCGTGCGGCAATGAGGGCCGCAAGGGCCGCACGGCCCCAATGCTGGCCGACGATGTGCCAATCTGGAGGAGAGCCGTGGACCTTTCACGAACGCAGCAGCTCCAGCCGCCTGGCTCGCAGGGCCGCGTGCAGACCTGGTTCGATTCCCTGGCCCGTCGCCTGGCCGGCGCCCCACCGGTCGAGCCCGAAACCCAAGCCAAAGCCGACGCCGAGCCTGGAACTGACCTCGCCGGCCAAATCGCTCCCACTTTCACCCTGGTCGATCTCGAAGGAGCGCCCGTCGCGCTGGCAGACGTCATGGACCCGGTCAGGCCGCTGCTGCTGGTTTTCGTCGATCCGCGCAGCAGCGCCTGCCACGATTTC
>JBGTNF010000214.1:0-1749 GCA_041743205.1 Thermomicrobiales bacterium
AGGCGGAGATCGACGGCATCGGCGACGACGCCTTCGGCTTTACGGTGACGTCGCAATCCGCCAACCCGGCCGGATTCTTCCGCTACGCATTCACCCGGCAGGGATCGTACGTGTTCATGGTCATCGCCTTCGCCGGATCGGACGAAGCGATCGGCGGCGCCGACGCGATGCTGGATCATCTCGGCAACCAGAACGTCGATTTTTCGGGTCTGGGCGAACACCTTCCCGACGGGGGCTCGACGGGCGGGCTTTGGCAGTTCTTCCCCCTGGCGTCCGATGACCTGGTGTCCGGGTTCCTGCCCGCCGGCGACACCGTCGAATTCCCGATCCTGACGGGAGCGCAGTGACGTCAGCGAAACCGCAAGCGGCGCACGTCGCTGTTGGTTCATTGAATCCGGTCAAGATCGCGGCGGCGGCCGGTGGTTTCACGGCCGTCTGGCCCGTTGCGACGTGGCGGTTCGAGGGAGTGGCGGTTGCCTCCGGCGTCTCCGAGCAGCCGATGAACAAGAGCGAGTGCATCCGTGGCGCCCGTAACCGGGCGGAAGGGGCCCGGTCCGCCATCGATGCCGCGTACGGCGTGGGCATCGAAAGCGGGCTGGAGGAGATCGACGGCGCCTGGTTCAGCACGGGGTGGGTGGTGGTCATCGACCAGCCTCGGCGTCGAAGGAATTTCCAGCTCGCTGTGGCGTCCTGTGCCCCTGCCATCGATGGATCTCGTGCGGCAGGGCCTGGAGCTCGGCGCCGCCAACGACGTGGTGTTCGGCCAGACCAACAGCAAGCAAGGCACGGGCCTGATCGGGTTGCTGACCAATAACCTGCTTACCCGCGAAAGCGTTTTTCGCGACGCCGTGATCAGCGCATTGACCACCTTTCTCCACCCGGATCTGTTCCAGCTCCGCCCGGACGGCGCGTGCGAAACATGACGGTCATTGCCCTGGAAAACGGACGAAGCCCCCGATCGGATGATTTCCGACAAGGGGCTTCCCGGCATCGAGGGACGCGACCACGACACTTCCTTGATTATACCTGTTCACATGTGTAGGTACACCATGAACAGATCGTCATTCGGCCCATGACTTCCAGCCTGACGCCGTGACCCGTGTTCCAGCCCTCTGCCAATGTGTCTGCGCCTACACCGCAATGGAACCTCCCACCGGGAACATGCTCCAGGTAGCGCTGCCCCGATCACCACGCCGCCGAGATCTTGCGGCAGGCGGCGACGATGCCAGCCGTGTCGGCATCCGTGCCAAGCAGCGCGGTCTGGTACAGCCAGATCGTGTCGCGACCGGCAGCGTCGGCCCGGGGCACGGAGGTGATGTCCCGTACAGCGCCCTCGCCGAACCGGTCCCGCAGCGCGTTGCGCACCGCGTCGATGCCGGTCAACGGCACGTATCCCGCCGAGGCTGGGATGCCCTCGGCGTTGATGGCGGCGATGAATTGCTCGCGGCTCCGTCCGCCAAACGCAACTGCATCGTAACGAATTTGGTAGAGGTGCCAGGCGTGGCGGGTCACCCGCTCATCCACCACGGTCGGGTTCAGCCCCGTAATTTCTACCAGGCTCTCGGTCAGCAACCGGGCGTTGCGGTCCCGCGTCGCCATCTGCCGCTCCAGCCGCTCCATCTGGGCCAGCAGCAACGCGCCGGTGAGCTCGGTCATCCGGTAATTGCCGCCCATCCGCTCGAAGTCGAACGTCCCGCCCGCCGGGCCACGGCCACAGTTGTGCAGCGACCAGGCCGCCGCGTGCAGGTC
>JBGTNF010000215.1:0-4318 GCA_041743205.1 Thermomicrobiales bacterium
GCGCCCGCCCTGGCCCAGGCCAACGTCGGCATCGCGATCGGGGCCGGGACGGATGTCGCGATCGCCTCGGCCGGGGTCGTGCTGGCAACCAGCGATCCCCGCGCCGTGGTCGGCGTGCGCCGGCTCTCGAAGGCCAGTTACCGGAAGATGATCCAGAACCTGGCCTGGGCCGTAGGGTATAACGTGATCGCGATCCCCCTGGCAGCCGGGGTGCTGGCCCCAGTCGGGTTCGTCCTCAATCCGGCCGCCGGCGCGGTGATGATGTCGCTCTCGACGATCATCGTCGCCCTCAACGCGCAGTTGTTGCGGCGGGTCGATCTCACGGTGGAAGGGTCCTCGTAGCCGATGCGAATGTCCCAGTTCCGGATTGCCGCGCTGCTCATCGCCGCCATCGTCGTTCACGACGCGTGGATGGCGACGGCCGGGCACGACGCCCTGGCGGCCCCGCCTGCATCGGCGGAACACGGGGGTGACGGTCATCGCCATCACGTGTCCGCCGCGCCCGAGGGAGCGAACCCAGACACCAACCACGTGCTGGAGCACTGCGGGCCGCTCCGCGTGGCGGCCCCGCTCAATCGGGACATGACGCCCGCGCTCGACACCGCGCCCGTAGGCGCGATGCCGGAATCGACCGGCCTGACCCGGTTCGCGTCGACCTCGCGAACGTTCATCGAGATGCCGCCACCCCACCCGCCGGACCTGATCCGGGCCTTCTTCCAGGTGTACCTGATATAGGTCGATACGCCGTATTGCCGGACCCGTCCGGCCACGTCGCCTGCCTTTCAGCGTATCAACCTGGAGACCCCATATGACGCACCGATCCAATCCAATCGACCGTATCCTGGCGTGCGGCATCGCCGCTGCCGCCCTCGGCGCATCCATCCTGTTCACGTCAGCGAGCGGCGTCGTCGCCCAGCAAGCCACGCCCGAAGCGGCCTGGTCCTGCGCCATGGCCGGCACGCCGGCGGCCGACGCCGGGATGGCAATGGAGATGGGTGAAGGCATGGAGATGGGCGAGGTCGAGTTCGACCAGCTCTACATCGATATGATGCTGCCGCACCACGGCAGCATCATCGCCCTCTCGCAGGCGGCCCTGCCGCTGCTCACCGACCCGCGTTTGCAGGAAATGGCGACGAACATCATCGAGGCCCAGACTGCTGAAAACGCGCAACTCTCCGAGTGGCGGACCGAGTGGTACGGCAGCGGCGAGCCGGCGACCGATACGGCCACCATGGACCTGATGCTGGAGGCCATGCCGGTGGGCACGATGGACGAGATGATGCGGGAGATGGACGCCGCCTACCAGGTCACGACGTTCTGCGCGGCGGACGATCCCGACCTCGCCTTCATCGACCAGGTGATCCCGCACCACCAGATGGCGATCGACGCCTCGGAGGTTGCGCTGGAGCGGGCGGTCCATCCCGAGCTGGCGGCCCTGGCCGAGGACGTGATCGCCGCCCAGCAGGCGGAAATCGATCTGCTCACCGACATCCGGGCCGAGCTGGAAGGGGCGGCGACTCCAGCGGCCTGATGGTGGCATGGCCGTGGTCTCCATATCGACCTGGCGCCCGCCGGGCGTGGGAAGACATCTCGCAAGCTTGAACTAACAGTTGCCAGGGGGAGAGCCAGTAGCTCGAAATGTCAGGGAGAAAGGGTGGGCCATAGTTGGCCCGCCCTTTGGGTGTCCGAGTCGACAATTTGCCAGATCGTCCTCCATCAATCCAGATCATCACGATTCAACATGCCGGAATCCCACAGAGGTTCCCGCTGCCAAAAATCGGGAATGGCGAAGTCCGCCAACTTCAATCCGTTGACATCATTGACCGTTCCGATCAATTCAGTGACTCGGGCACGGCAGGCATCGCTTGGCGTCGATTGGTCAAGCAGGTACATAAGCACGCAGATGAGTGGGTACAGTCGATGTAACTCACGATCGCTTAACGCACGAAGATGTGCGAATTGAGGAAAGGTTCTGGATCGAGGAAAGGACGGATTCTTCGGAAAGTGCCGGCGATTCAGTCGTGAATGGTGCGCGCACACGTTTCGAAGGTCGTTGAGGCACTCAAGCCAGTTTGCAAGTTTCTTGCCGCTACTGAGGCCGAATCGAGCCGCTACGTCACTTCGATCCGAGGCGGTCAGGAACTGGTAGAACCTGGAAAGCGTTCCGAAGTCCCATAGTTCAATAGCAACCCAAACAGGAACGACGCCGCCGTAAACGTCTCGAAAATGCCGTGCAAAATCCTCCTTCGACTTGTCAACCATTTCTGCTTGCTTGTGGAGGAACATGGCAAAGTCGGTGTGTGCCGGATCAATGAGGGACGTATTGTCGCAGCCCGGTCCGAGATTGTCCTTGTCCAGATATCCAAGTGGCCCATACTTTCCAAGTTCGTAGGCGAGCGCCACGCGGATTGCCACTTCGACCGCTTCAATGGCCTGGAGCAAGACATTTCGGAGCCTGCTGTCGAAGTCGCAGATCGCCACGATGTCCATGAAGACGACGCCATCCACCACGGAATTTGCTGGCGTGTCGACGCCTTCGACATGGGATTCGGCGCGTTGCCGGAACGGGTACCAATACGCGCTCAAGCGATAGTAGCCGAGCCGCTGCAGGTGGTAGGCAGCTTCTTGTCGATCACCGATTTCGATCCCACGCGATTCAAGTAGGGAGACCTGTTCGTCAAAGGATTTGTATGGCTTTTGGTATGGTAGTGCAGGCACTTCTGGACACCTTCTCGGTGCAAAAAGAGGACCCCTCGCCGCCAGTCTTGCGACTGTGGGAGGGGTCTTGACGATGGAATGATACCTCCTTAATTGTGCAACGGGCAACGGTCCAAGATTGCAACCTTCCGAATGGCCCGTCTCGCCGCGAGTTCGACAGGGTTGTTGGCCAGGCGACGGATGCCCGTATCGCCGATCAGCCCGTCGCATCCACAGCAACGTCGGGCATCGGCGCGTCGAGGAACGGCACGATCAGTTCGAGCACCAGCGACGGCCGGCTGAGGCCGAAGAAATGCGTGGTTCCCGGCAGCACCGCGAGTTGCGAGGCGGGCACGCCGTCGAAGTCGCCGTTGACGTCGCCGCCGCGCAGTTGCAGGAACCGGACCGCGTGATCGAGTTTGACGGCGTCGCAATCGCCCACGGTAAACAGGGTCGGCGCGGCGTAGGCCTCGATGTCGGCGTCGGCCCAGCCAGGGAAGCCCGCGTAGGATGCCCCAAGCTTGTCCAGCAGCTGTTGCAGCTTCTCGGGATGCGGAGACTTCGCGAGGTAGTCCGTCTCCATCGGCGTGCCGGCGATCATGTCGACGGACATTTCCACAACCGCGTCCGAATTCTCGGATCGATCGCCATCGGGATGGAACGAGACCGACGAGACGACGGCCTTGCGCACCAGCTCGGGATGCCTGATCGCCAGCTCCAGAGCCACGGCCCCGCCCACGCTGTAGCCGAAGACATCGACCTGGTCGACCTCGAGATGCTTGAGCAGGCCGACGACATCGGACGTAAGGCTGGCCGACGCAAGGGAGCGATCATCGACATCGTTGGTGCGGCCGTGGGCCTGGAAGTCGGCAGCGATCACTTGCCTCGTCTCGGCCAGGGCCGGGATCAATTCGCCGAACTGGAGGTCGATGTTGAACAAGCCGCCGTGCAGCAGCAGCAGGGGCGTCCCGCCGGAGCCGTGAATCTCGTAATACATCTGGAGCCCGTTGACGGGGGCGTAACCAGTTTTCGGCGTTGCCTGGGACATGGTGTTTGCCTCCAATGATGCTGTCGTAGCGTGGGCGACCGATTGCGCCAGCTGCTGACGATGCGCTAACCAATGTTCGTGACGCGGGAATACCGGCATGGTGTACGAACTGGACCTGCACCGTAGTCGGATGGGTTGCACCGAACTGAATGATTACGATGGCACACCCGGACGTCGCCGTTGTGTCAAGGTGAGGCTGCGAGCTATTTCGGCATCGGCTCGACCGTAAACTCCTTCGCCGAACGACGTGGAGACGCTTCGTCTCTCGATTGAGTCTACCTATCATCGCGCGTCTTTTCAATACGGATCGTCTCGTATTGTTCCAGCTTCCTGGCAACAGGAATCCTGACGGCATGGGTCTACACGCACCGCCAGACCGTCATACACTGGACACATCGCTTGAGCATTACGACATCGCACATCGTCAGGACTGATACCGAATCCGGATAGACTGTTGCGGAATCCTGGACGAGCATTGCCGGAGCAAGGAGGTCCCCCATGCCGACGCGGCTGACGCTGATCCCGCACCTGCGGATCGAGGAGCTGGAGGCCCGCTATCGGACCTGTCGGGAC
>JBGTNF010000216.1:0-4446 GCA_041743205.1 Thermomicrobiales bacterium
TGACGTTCCTCGGCACGGGCACCTCGACCGGGGTGCCCGTGATCGGCTGCGATTGCGACGTCTGCACCTCTCCCGATCCTCGCGACGCCCGCCTCCGGGCCTCGGTGCTGCTGCGGACGCCGGAGGCGACGATCCTGATCGACACCTCCCCCGATCTCCGGGTCCAGATGCTCGCGGCCCGCCCGCCGCGCATCGACGCCGTGCTCTACACCCACGCCCACGCCGACCACACCGCCGGCTTGGACGAGTTGCGTCGCTTCAACGTGATGCAAGCCGAGCGGATCCCGGTCTGGGCGACCGAAGCGACGGCCGTCGACCTGGAGAGGCGCTTCGCCTACGCCTTCGATCACACCTTCTCGTTCTTCGGCGGCAAACCCGACCTCGACCTCAACATCGTTGATCCCGGCCAGTCGATCACCGTGGCCGGGATCGAGGTGATCCCGATCCCGGTCGAACACGGCCGCCTGCCGATCGTCGGCTACCGGATCGGCGGGCTCGCCTACGTCACCGACGTCAAGACGATCCCGGATTCGTCCCGTCCGTTGCTGGACGACGCCGAGGTGCTGGTGGTCACCGCGCTTCGTCGCCAGGAACACGTGGCGCACATGAATCTGGACCAGGCGCTGGAAACGATCGCCCGCCACCGGCCCAAACGGGCTTATCTCACGCACATCGCCCACGACATGGGGCGCTACGCCGGAATCGCGCCGCTGCTGCCGGACTCCGTCGAACTCGCGACCGATGGCCTCTCGGTCGATGGCATCCCCCTCATTTCCAAGTGACGGCGACCGTCGCTGGCACGGAAGCGCCGTGCGTTGCGGATATCGACGAGCCGGGACAACCCGCGCGGAACGTCCTGCCGGAGCTGGCCCAGCTTACGGTCGTCGCGCTCTGGGCCTCGACCTTCATCCTGACCAAGGACGCCTTCGAGGATGTCTCGCCGCTGGCCTACATCTTCCTGCGCTTCGTCTTGATCACGGCCCTGGCCTTCGGGATGCTGGCGATTCGCGGCTGGCGCCGGGGCTGGGCGCGGTACTGGCGGCTCGATCGCGTCGACCTGCCGCGTTTTGCTTTGGCGGGTCTGGCGGGATACACGTTCTACCAGTTGGGGTTCGCCCTGGGGCTGGACCGCACTTCGCCGTTTTCGAGCTCCCTGCTGATCTCGATGGCGCCGCTCTTTTCCCTGGCGATCGTCACCCTGCGCGGCGAACGCTCGCCGTTGCTGGCGTGGCTGGGCGTGGGCGTCTCGATCGCCGGGGTGGCGATTTTCCTCTCGGACCAGGCGGGCGGCGGCACGTGGGTGGGCGATGGTCTGAGCCTGATGGCCGCGGTGGCGTTCGCGATCTAAGGAGTGGTCAACCGGCCACTCGTGCGCGCCTATGCCCAGGAGACGGTGGCGGCCTACACCACCCTCTTCGGAACCATTCCGCTACTGTTCATCGCCGGCCCGGCGTCGCTCGACCAGGCGTGGGGCGCCGTGCCGTTGGACACCTGGCTGGTCATCACTTACATGGCCGTCCTGCCGGTCTACGTCGCCTATATGATGTGGAACTGGGCGATCCGGCAACGGGGCGTGACCGCCACCTCGTGGGCGCTGCTGGTGCCGGTGGTGTCCGGCGTTTTTTCGGCCATCTACTTCGGCGAGGAGTTCGGCCCGGTCAAGGCGCTGGGCGCCGCCCTGGCCATCGCCGGTCTGGTGCTGATGCGGCCGCGCAAGTCCCAGCCTGGGTAGCTTGCGAAGTCGACGACGATATCATTCGGCGACGGTGCCGGCGCCGGCATTTCGAGTGGGGTCATACGCACAAGGAGGGAACCATGGGAACGTTGCTCGCACGACACGCCGATGTGCTGGTCACGATGGACGATGGGCGTCGCGAGCTCCGCGACGCGGGCATCTTCGCGCGGGACGGCGTCATCGAGCAGGTCGGCCCCAGCGACGAGCTGCCGGATACGGCCGACACCGTTCTCGACCTGCGCGGCCACATTCTCCTGCCGGGCTTCGTCAATTGCCATCATCACCTCGACCAGGTGCTGACCCGGAACCTGCCCGCGGGGCAGAACACCAACCTCTTCCCATGGCTCCGGGCGCACTACCGGATCTGGGCCAGCCGCACGCCGCAGGATTCGCGCACCGCCACCATCATCGGCTGCGCCGAGCTGGCGCTTTCGGGCTGCACCACGGTCTTCGACCACGCCTACGTCTTTCAGAACGGTTGCCGGGTCGACGACCAGATCGACGCCGCGGCCGAGCTGGGGGTGCGGTTCGTGGTTTCCCGGGGCAGCATGTCGCTCGGAGAATCGCAGGGCGGCCTGCCGCCAGATGAATGCGTCGAGGCCGAAGACGCGATCATGACCGATTCGATCCGCGTTATCCAGCGTTACCATGACCCATCCCCCGGTTCCATGGTGCAGATCGTGCTGGCGCCCTGCTCGCCGTTCTCGGTCACGCCCGGCCTGATGCGCGATGCGGCCGCCCTGGCCCGGGAATACGGCGTTCGGCTGCACACCCACCTCTGTGAAACTTCTGACGAGGAGCGCTACACGCTCCACCACCGCGGGCTTCGGCCCGTGGCCTTCATGGAAACGCTCGACTGGGTGGCCGACGACGTTTGGTACGCGCACGCCATTCACGTCAATGACGAGGAGATCCGGCTCTTCGCCAACACCGGCGCCGGCGTTTGCCACTGCCCCTCGTCCAACATGCGCCTGGCGTCGGGGATCGCCCCGGTCCGGAAATACCTCACAGCCGGGGTCAAGACGGGGCTCGGCGTGGATGGCTCGGCCAGCAGCGATGGATCCAATATGCTGATCGAAGTGCGCGAGACGATGCTGCTGGCACGGCTGAAGATGGGGTTGCGTCCGCCCGAGGGCCCGGAATCTCTCCTCTCCACCTCCGATCCGTTGCGCGCCAGCGAGTGGCTGACGGCCCGTGAGGCACTGGAAATCGCGACGCGCGGCGGGGCCGCGGTGCTGGGGCGGAGCGATATCGGGTCGCTGGAACCGGGCAAGTGCGCCGACTTCTTCACGCTGAACCTGAATTCACTCGCCTACGCCGGCGCCCTCTCCGATCCGGTCGCGGCGGTCGTCTTCTGCGCCCCGACCACGGCCCGCCACACCGTCATCGGCGGGCGGCTGGTGGTCGATGGTGGGCGGATCGTGTCGATAGACATCGAACCCGTAATCCGCGAGCACAACGCCAACGCCGCCCGGCTCGCCGCCCTGGCGTTCTAACGGGGCGCCGTCGAGCGGCCGGGTTTGCGATACTTGGCCCAGGCGCCGCCCCGACCAGAGGGCCGGCTAACGGTTCGAATCCCGCGGAGAGCATTGAACCCGATGAAATCCACGTCGTGAAAATTGCACTCGTCTCCCCCTACAGCGTTCAGCAGCCCGGCGGCGTCTCGGAACACGTGTCGCACCTTCGCGACGAGTTCCGGCGGCTCGGCCACGAAGTCGTGGTCATGGCCCCGCGAGGCGCCGAAGGCGGGCTCGACGTTGGCGACGGGTATTACGGCATCGGCCGCACGATCACGATCCCCGGCAATGGAAGCAAGATGCGGCTCACGTTCGACGTCACGCTCTACGCCGACGTCAAACGAATCATGAAGCAGGAGCACTTCGACATCGTGCACCTGCACGAGCCGCTGATGCCGGTGCTGCCCTACATGGTGCTCCTCAACTCGCGGGCCGTGAACGTGGCCACGTTTCACGCCTACAGCGGCTCGCAACCCTGGTACTCTGCGCTGAAGCCGTACATGTCGTTCGTGCTGACTCGCCTCGATGGCCGAATCGCGGTGTCTCCGCCGGCCCGCGAGTTCGTGATGAAGTACTTCGAAGGCGAGTACGACGTAATCCCGAACGGCGTCGACATCGCCCGCTACGGCGACCACGTCGAGCCGTTCGAGTGGGCCGGTGACGGCACGCCGCGCGTCCTCTTCGTCGGCACCCGCTTCGAGGAGTCGCGCAAAGGGTTCCGCTACCTGATCCGCGCCTGGGCGCTCGTGCGCCAGCAATTCCCGAAAGCGAGGCTGATCGTGCTCGGGACGGGACGGCCGGAGAAGTTCGCCAACGCCATGGAGCGCTACGGCGTCGCCAACATCGACTTCAAGGGGTTCGTCTCGCTGGAGGACAAGTCTCGCTACTACGCCAGCGTCGAAGCCTGTTGCGTGCCTTCGACCGGCAACGAAAGTTTCGGCTACGTCATCGTCGAAGCGATGGCAGCGGGCCGCGCGCTGGTCGCCACGGATATTCCCGGGTACGCGAGCGTGGTGAAACCGGAGCACGACGGCCTGCTGGTCGAACCGAGCGATCCCCAGGCCCTCGCCCTGGCCCTCGTCCGGGTGCTGGCGGACCGCGAGCTGCGGGCGCGATTGGGCGCCAACGGACGCCTTTCCGCCCAAAAATACGATTGGCCCAACGTGGCAGCCCAGGTGCTCGACGCCTACGGCC
>JBGTNF010000217.1:0-1951 GCA_041743205.1 Thermomicrobiales bacterium
GACGACGGCGTCGCCCTTGACCGGGTCCGGAACGCCGATCGCGGCCGCCTCGCGCACCAACGGGTGGGCGACCGCCGCGCTCTCGATTTCTGCCGGCCCGATCCTCTTGCCTGCCACTTTCAGCGTGTCGTCGGAGCGGCCCCGGATGTACCAGAATCCGTCGGCGTCGATCTCGGCGTAATCGCCATGCAGCCAGGTGTCCGGGAAACGTGACCAGTACGTTTCCTCGTAACGGACCGGATCGCGCCAGAGGCCGTTGGTCATGCCGACCCACGGTTCGCGCAGCACCAGCTCGCCGACACCGCTGCGCATCGAAACCCCGTGATCGTCGACGATGTCGGCGATCATCCCCGGAATAGGGCCCGCGAACGAGCAGGGTTTCAGTGGCGAGATCGTAAAGCCGGAAACGATGCCGCCAGAGGTTTCAGTGCCGCCGGAGTAGTTGACGATCGGGCAGCGGCCCTCACCGACGACCTCGAAAAACCACCACCACGGATCGGGGTTCCAGGTTTCGCCGGTCGAACCGAGCGCCCGCAGCGAGGAGCGGTCGGTGGCTTCGACGATCGCCTCGCCGTGGGGCATGAGCGCCCGGATCGCGGTGGGGGCAAGGCCGAGGGTGGTGATGCGGTGGCGCTCGACCATCCGCCAGAGGCGGTCCGGGCCCGGATGATCGGGCGTGCCTTCGAGGATCACGATCGCGGCGCCGAGCGTCAGGCCGCCGGCAATCAGCCAAGGACCCATCATCCAGCCGAGGTCGGTCAGCCAGAAGAGGGTGTCATCGTCCTGGACGTCGAAACTGTAGGCGAGGTCGTGGACGGCCTTGATCGGGAACCCGGCGTGGATGTGAACGGAGCCCTTGGGCCGGCCAGTGGTTCCCGAGGTGTAGAGGATCATGTAGGGATCGTCAGCGGCGGTGGGGACGGCGTCGAACTCGGATGAGGCGGCCGGTTCGACATCGTGCCACCAGACGTCGCGATCCGCGTCCCATCCGCAGGCGCCGTCGAGCCGCTGGATGACCAGGCAGGTCGTGACGCCGGGCAGTCGTTTCAGCGCCTGATCGGCGACCGCCTTCATCGGCACCCGCTTGCCCCGGCGCTCGAAGCCATCGGCGGTGACCAACACCGTCGCGTCGGAATCGGCCAACCGGGAAACGATCGCGTCCTCGCCGTAGCCAGAGAAGAGCGGCACGTAGATGGCGCCGAGCTTGCCGCAGGCGAGGGTGATGGCGACCGTTTCCGGCAGCATCGGGAGGAAGATGCCGACCCGGTCGCCCTGCTCGACGCCCAGCGATTGCAAGGCGTTGGCGAAGCGATTGGTGACCGCGTCGAGCTCGCCGAAGGTGAACTGCCGGATCGACTCGTCGTCACCTTCCCAAATCACGGCCACGCGGTCGGCTGCCGTTCCCCGGGCGTGCCGTTCCAAGGCGCTCGTGACGTAGTTGAAGCCGGCGCCGGGGAACCATTGGGGCCAGGCCTTGCCGCGCGAGAGGTCCCAGACCCGGTCGAAGGGACGATGCCACTCGAGATCGAGATCGGCCAGGACGTGCCGCCAGTAGCCCTCGGGATCGTCGGCGACCACCGGGTACAGCTCCGCCAGGCGCGGCACGCGCATCCGAGCCATCAGGCCGCGAAGGCGGCTGCGCTCGATCGCGCGTTCGTCGGGCTCCCAGGCAATCGCATCGTTCCTGGCCTCGGTGGTGTCGGTCATGGTCATCCCGGGTTGGCGCGTGGCGCAAAGGGCTACGGTTAACGGTGGACGTTTCCTGCCCGCATTGTCCGGGCCAGGAGCGAGGCAGGTCAAGCCAATCGACCGCTGACCGTGTGCGACACTTGAAGGAGCGTTCGATGAAAGGCAGCCCATGGTCTGGCGCAACCTCTTCCACAAATCGGCTGGCAAGAACGAGCCCGAGGCGGCGGCCCCGGAGACCCCGCCAGCGGGCCCGGAGCGCGGC
>JBGTNF010000218.1:0-8610 GCA_041743205.1 Thermomicrobiales bacterium
CCCGATGGCGGGACGGACGGGCAAACGCGGGGGGCGGGCGGCGAGCTGCGCATCCTCGTGCCGCAGGGCGCTTCGGCGCTGAGCGTCCACAACGCGACCGGCGGCAAGGACATAGCGGCCGGGTCGATCATCTCCGAGCCGCTGCTCGCCTATGCGCCGGACACCTCGCTCGTCGCCAACCTCGTCACCGAGGTCCCGTCGGTGGAGAATGGCCTGCTCGCCGCCGACCTTTCGACCGTCACGTTCAACCTGCTCCCGGGCGTAACCTGGAGCGACGGCCAGCCGTTCACTGCCGATGACGTGGTCTTCACCTGGGAGTGGAACGTCGACGAGGCCAACGGGTCGATCGACCGCACCTCGTGGGAGTTGCTGTCGAACGTCGAGGCGGTCGACGAGCTGACGGTGCTGGCCACGTTCGCCAGCCCCACGATCGGCTGGTTCCAGCCGTTCGGCTCCAACATCGGCGTCATCTACCCGCGCCATTTCTGGGACGGCAAGGATCTTGCCGCGGCCAACATCGAGTTTGCGTCGGCCCCGATCGGCACGGGCGCATTCGTGCTCGAATCGCTGGCGCCTAACGACGAGGTCATTTACGCCGCCAACGAGCGCTACCGCGAGGCCAACAAGCCCTTTTTCAGCCGGGTCCTCCTCAAGGGCGGGGGGGACGCGCCGTCGGCCGTACTGGCGGTCACGAGAACGGGTGATTGGGACCTCGCCTTCACCTTGCAAATCGATTCGACCGCGCTCGAAGCGGCGCTCGGCGACCAGGGCGCCGTCTACGGCCCGCCGGGCACCGGCGTCGAGAAGATCCAGTTCAACTTCTCCGACCCCTATACCGAGGTCGACGGCCAGCGCTCGCAGAAGGACACCCCGCACCCGTTCCTGACCGACAAGGCGGTGCGCCAGGCGATCGCGCTCGGCATCAACCGCCAGATCCTGTCGGACAACCTCTACGCCGGCGAACCCAGCGAGCCGCCGGGCCGCAACATCCTGGCCGGGATGGACATCTACGATTCGCCGAACACGACCTGGGAATTCGATCCTGAGGCGGCGGCGGCGCTGCTCGACGAGGCGGGCTGGGTCCTCAACGGCGATTTCCGCGAGAAGGACGGGACGCGGCTCTCGCTCCGCTACGTCACGACCACGGCCGAGGTGCGCCAGAAGGTGCAGGCGGTGGTCAAGGACAACCTGGCCGACCTCGGCTTCGACGTCGAACTCGTCGCCATCGACGGCGGCGCCTTCTTCGATGGCGCGCTCGGCAATGACCAGAATTTCACGCACTTCTACTCGGACATGCAGCAATACACCGACGGCGCGACCTCGGCGTTCCCGGTCAACTACATGAAGTACTGGTACGCGGGGCCGGATGGCGAGAACATAGCCCAGGCCGAGAACGAGTACACCGGGACCAACAAGACCCGCTACAGCAACGCCGACTACGACGTGGCGTTCGACCAGATCGCGGAGATGGCGACGCAGGAGGAGGCGATCGAGCTCTTCATCGAGCTGAACGATCACGTCATCAACGAGGTGGTCGAGATCCCGCTGGTGCAGCTGGTCGCGGACCGGTACGCGGCATCGAACGAATTCAACGTCGACAACATCGCCGTCACCGCGTTCGGCGATGTCTACTGGAACATCGCGAACTGGAACAGGCTCGCCTGATCGGCGTGCCGCCGCACATCGTTTCGCGCGATGTCCAACGTCATTTCGAGCGTAGTCGAGAAATCTCTTTCCCCTGGTGAAGAGATTTCTCGCACCCAGCAGGGACAGCTCGACATGACAAGTCTTGGAAGGGGGCGATCCCGTGTGATCGCCCCCTTTGCCGCGCTGACCGGCGAGGACTGGGGAGCAGCTATCCGCTCCTTTTGTCATTCCGACGACGGAGGAATCTTTTGGTGCGGCCGATACCTGGTGGTTGGCAGAACGAGAGGACTCAGAATCTGCCTGACGCATTGCCTGCGCCAGGCGCCCATATCGCCGTGCTGGCGAAACAGCGGTGTTGCGGAGCACGGGCGGACACAAGGTCCGCAGCCCTACGAAAATTGCACCGCACCGCAAGCTACCCGTTGGCGGCGAAGTCGAGCAGGTCGCGCTTGTTGGCCGTCGCCAGGGCGATGACGCGGTCTCCGCCGCCGTAGTAGACGAGGTAGTCGTCGCCGAGCTCGGCCGTGCCGCAGGTGAAAACGATGTTCGGCACGTCGCCGGCCAGTTCCCACGGCTCTTCCGGAATCAGCACCGGCTCCTTGGGGCGGTTGAGCACCTTCGATGGGTCGTCCCGGTCGAGCAGCGCGACGCCGAGGCTGTAGATGTTGTCGTGATCGGCGCCGTGGTAGATGACGAGCCAGCCCAGGTCCGTTTCGATCGGCGGGCCGCCGGCTCCAAGCCGGGACTCGTCGTAGCAGCCTGGACGCGGGTCCATGATCTTCTGGTCATCGCCCCATGTTTCCAGGTCATCCGACCACGCGATCCAGATCGACGAGGGAATGCGGTGGAAGGCGCAGTAGCGGCCGTTCACCTTCTGCGGAAAGAGCGCGGCGTCCTTGTTGTCCGGGCCGGGGATGGCGATGCCGTGGCGCTGCCAGGTCCGTAAATCGGTGGTCGAGGCGCGGGCGACCTGGATGTTGTCTTCCGACCAGGCGGTGTAGAGCATCTGGACGCGGCCATCGAGCGGCGTCAGCCGAGGGTCCTCGACGCCCTTCGCCTCTTCCGGCGTTTCCGGCACGAAGACCGGTTCCGGCAGGCGCTCGAAATGCACGCCGTCCTTGCTGACGGCGTAGCCAAGGCGAGAGATGTCGCTGTCCACGCCCTGGCCGCGATAGATCAGCACGATCTCATCGCCATGGTTGATGACGCCGCAGTTGAAGACGGTGCGCGATTCCCACGCGTGGTCGGCGATCGGTTCGAGGATCGGGTTATCCGGGTGACGCGTGAGTTGCACGAGGCAGGTTCTCCTTGGGAGTGAGAGGGTTTGGTTAACAGCGACCCCTCGGGGCTGGGCAACGTCAAGGCTCTAGCGACACCTCACTCACCGTCATCCCGAGGAACGAGGGATCCCCCGCGAAGCGGTACTGGAGGTGGCCGTACCGGATACCGGCTTCGCCGTATCCAGCGGGGCCGGGATCCTTCGCAAGCTCAGGATGACGGTTGTGGCGGTACCGGCACATGCCGGTCAACCGGCAAGCGGGATGATGGTTGGGAAGGCGCCGCGAAAAGGGCGGACACACCATCGACAAGATCCGTGTTGGCCAGTTCCGGATTGCGGTCGATGGAGGTACCGCCCCTACGGAATTTGTCGAACTGCGCGGTCCCGCCTACCCCTTGACGCTGCCGGCGGTGAGGCCCTCGATGAAGTATCGCTGCGCAAAGAAGAAGAGCAAGAGGATCGGCGCCGCCATCGCGGTCGCCATCGCCATCATCAGGTGCCACTTCGGCGCCTCCTGGGAGAGCGAATCGCCGAAGAACTGGAGGCCGAGCACCAGCGGGTATTTCTCGAGCGTATTGAGGTAGATCAGCGCGCCCTCGAAGTTGTTCCAGTTCGCCTGGAAGCTGAGCACGGCGATGGCGAGCAGGGCAGGCTTGACCAGCGGCAACATGATCTCCCGAAAGATCTGGACCGTGTTCGCGCCGTCGATGATCGCCGCCTCTTCGATTTCACGCGGGATCGAGAGGAAGAACTGGCGGAGCAGGAAGACGAACGACGGCCCCCAGACGAACCAGGCCCCGACCGTGAGCGGGGTGAAGGTGTCGATCCGGTCGAGCTCGCGCCACATCACGAATTTCGGGATCAGGGTCAGGATGCCGGGCAGCATCATCGTCGAGAGCAGGATGATGAAGAGCGTGTTGCGCAGTGGAAAACGGAAGCGGGCGAAGCCGTAGGCCACGATCGCCGCCGTAAAGACCTCGGCGAACATCGCCAGCCCGGTCATGAACAAGGTGTTGGCGAGGAAGCGGTTGAAGGGCAGCGCGTTCCAGGCCTCGCTGTAATTGCCCCATCGCGGCGGGGTCGGAATCCACTCCGGCGGGTAGACGAAGAGTTCCGACTCCTGCTTGAGCGAGGTCGAGATCATCCACAGGAACGGAATCATCACGATCGCGACCCCGAGCAGGATCAGCGCGTAGACCACCACCCGCACTGCGATGTCGCCGGTCTGGCTCCGGCGCGGGCCTTGCGCCGTCGTCACGGCGCTGGTGTCCATCGTCATGACCGCTCTCCTTCGTAGTGCACCCAGGCCGGCGACGAGCGGAAGACGAGCAGCGTGAAGGCGAGGATGATCAGCAGCATGATCCAGCCCAGCGCCGCCGCGTACCCCATCTGGTTGCGCTGGAACGCTTCCTCGTAGATGTAGACGTTCATGAAGGTTCCAGCCCGCGAGGTGTGCTGGATGAAGAACGCCTGGGTGAAGGTCTGGAGCGAGCCGATGACGCCGATGATGAGCACGTAGAAGAGGGTGGGGCTGAGCATCGGGATCGTCACGTTGCGGTAGATCGAGGCGCGACCCGCGCCGTCGACCTTGGCCGCGTCGTAGAGATCGCGCGGGATGTTCTTGAGTCCCGCCAGCAGGATCACCGTGTTGGCCCCGAACACGCCCCAGAGGCCCATCAGGATGTAGGCCGGGAGAACCTTGCCGGGATCGGTCAGCCACTGCGGGCTATCGATTCCGAAGAAGTTGTAGAACGGTTCGAAGGTGGAGTTGATGAGGCCGTTGGAGGCCAGCATCCAGCGCCAGAGCAAGGCGGTGGCCGCCGCCGGGAGCACGGCGGGCAGGTAATAGAGCGTGCGCCAGAGGCCGAGCCCCTTCACGTTCTGGTTGAGCAGGGTGGCGGTGATCAGGGCCCCGGCCAGGCCGAGCGGGACGTTGATCAACGAGTAGCCGATGGTGAAGCGCAGCACCCGCCAGAAGTTGCGGTCATCGGTGAACATCTCGACGTAGTTGTCGAAGCCGATCCATTCCGGCGGGGCGAGGATCGTGTACTCGGTGAAGCTGAGGTAGAGCGAGGCGATGAAAGGGCCCAGGTTCCAGATCAGGAAGCCGAGCAGCCAGGGCAGGATCAGGGCGTAACCGGTGGCCGCCTCGCGGTTGACGCGGAACAGGCGCAGCACCTTGTGGAGGAGGAACATCGCGAGCAGGATGCCGCCGCCCACCACCACGTAATCTGTCAGCGTCAGGGCATACGCGCTGTACACGGGCGCTCTCCAACCGGATCGAGGTCACCATTCCGTCATTCTGACGAAGGAGGAATCCCTGTGCGAAGCACTCGGCGGCGAAGCCGACGCTTGGAGGAACGAGATGCCTGACTGGCGTCCCGGACCGCAGCGATGGAATTCCGGGCGCTGCACGGCGGTATTCGGTGTCGACCGGATCCAGTCGGCCTGCGGCCGAAGCGCTTCGCGCAGAGATTCCTCGCAAGCTCGGAATGACAGAGTGTTATGGGCGTTGAGGATCCGCAAGACACCGGGCGCAGGTCTGAGAACCCGCACCTGGTTTCCATTCGGTCCGCTACGGCAGCAGGTCTTCCAGGATCGGGCGAGCCTCCGGGGCAAGTTCTTCCGGCGTCGCTTCCTTGAAAAAGATCGGCGTCAGGTACTCCTCCGAGAAGGTCACGTCCCATTCCGCCTGCTGCGGGATGATGTTCAGGGTCCGCATGTCACCCAGCGCGGAGACGATGATCGGCGCCGATTCGGCCTTGTCGGGAAGGCTGGCCGTGATCGTCTCCTCGTTGGCGAGCGACTGGCGTGGCGCCACGACCTTCCAGTGGTGGATACCCTCGGTCAGGGCGATCAACGCGCTGTAGGCCTGGTCCGGGTTCTCGGTCGCGGCGTTGACCACGGTCGAGGCGACGTAGGAGAAGGTGGCGCGGGACTGCGGTCCCATCGGCACGCGGGCCATTTGCATCACGGCGTTGGCCGGGTCGCGCTTGGCGGCATAGTCGAGGTCGTCCGCGGCGCCGCCGAAGAACATCGCGACCTTGCCTGCCTTCGCCATTTCGGCGAAGCCCTGCTCGGCGATCATGGCCTCCGGCACCGAGTACGCCTCGTTGTAGATGATATCGACATAGAACTGGGCGCCGGCGATGGCCTCCGGCGTGTCGATCGGGCAGGAGGCGAGATCCTCGGTCACCGATTCGCCGCCGGCCTGCCACATGAACATGTGTATCGGCGGCCAGGAATTGAAGCTCGTGCCGTAGACGCCGGCCGCGGCGTCGGTGGTGGCCGCGGCGGCCTCCTTGAAGGTGTCCCAGGTCCAGGTGTCGTCCGGTGGCGCGACGCCGGCGGCTTCCAGCAGGGCCGGGTTGTAGTAGAGCATCACCGGACCACTGATCCAGGGCAGACCGTAGGTCCGACCGTCGTACTGGGCGGTCCGGAGGATCGGCTCGAAGTAGTCGGTAAGGTCGGCGGCCGGCGCGTCGTCTTCCGCGAGGCGGTCGCTGATGTCCATCGCTGCGCCAAGCGTGGCGTACCCGGCGACGTACTCCTGCGAGAGCCAGAAGAGATCGGGGGCGGTGCTGCCGGCGATCGTGGTTTGCAGCTTGGTGTAGTAATCGGACGGTTGGGGCTCGGAGACGATCTCGAAATCGGTGGCCTCGGCGTTGACCGCGTCGATCACGACCTGGAGTTCGGCGGCTTCCTCGACCGCAGCCCAGGTGCCCAGGCGGATCTGGACCTTGTCCTGGGCGCTGGCGATCATCGGCGCGCCCAAAGCGAGCGACGACGATACGGCAGCGGCTCCGAGGGCGCCGGCGCCCTTGAGCGCGGAGCGCCGCGAGAGGCGGGCGTTTTCCAGGTTGGCGCGCAGATGCTGGAGGCGAGTGTGGTGATTCATGTTCGTCAACTCCCGACGTGATGAACGGAACGTGGCGACGGTCCGGCGCTTGGCAGGCCCGGATGACGTCGACATACGCGAGGCGCGAACGATTGGTCGATACACAATGAGTGTAGTGCAGGGTCGGGCGCCGAACCATTGAATCCAACGCGTTCGGGCCAGTTCGGCCTTGACCCTGTTGGCCGGGGTCACTTTGTGCGACGATGGGCAGAAGACGCAGGCAATCGTGAAATGAGACGCTTCGTGAGCTTGGGAACGAACTGGGCCGGGAACTACGCCTACCGCGCGACGGCCCTCCATCGCCCGGAAACGATCGAGCAGGTGCGGGAGATCGTCAGCCGGGCGCCGCGGATTCACGCGTTGGGATCCCGCCACTGCTTCAACGACATCGCCGATTCGGCGGAACTGATCACCCTCGACGCGGTCGACTCCCCGATCGAGATCGACCGGGACGCGATGACCGTCACGATCGGCGGGAGCGAGCGGTACGGCACGCTGGCGCGGCATCTGCTGGCCCAGGGTTACGCCCTGCACAACATGGCCTCGCTCCCGCACATCACCGTCGCCGGCGCAGTCTCGACCGCGACCCACGGGTCGGGCGACCGTCTCCGCAACCTGGCGACGGCAGTTTGCGGCCTCGAGCTGGTGACGAGTTCCGGCGAGGTACTGACCGTGAAACGGGGCGAACCAGATTTCGATGGCATGGTCGTCGGCCTTGGCGCCCTTGGCGTGGTCACGCGGCTGACGCTCGATATCGAGCCGACCTACCAGGTGCGCCAGACCGTCTACGAAGACCTTGCCTGGGACGAACTCGATCGGCACTTCGACGAGGTGATGGCGGCCGGCACGAGCGTCAGCCTCTTCACCGACTGGGGCGAGACGGTGGGCTCGACCTGGGTAAAAACGCGGATCGACCCGGATACGGTCCGCGAGGACCCGCGCGAGCTGTTTGGCGCGCCAGCCGCCACGCGCGACCTGCACCCGGTCAGGGCGGCGCTCCCGGCCGAAACCTGCACCCCGCAGATGGGCGTGCCCGGCGATTGGCCGGACCGGCTGCCGCACTTCCGAATGGACTCGGTCCCGGCCAGCGGCGACGAAATCCAGGCCGAATACATGGTGGCGCGTACGCACGCGCTGCCGGCGATCCACGCCTTCCGGGAGGCGATCCGGCCCCACCGCAACTCGCTGTGGATCAGCGAGGTCCGGACCGTGGCCGCCGACGACCTGTGGCTGAGCACGGCCTCCGGCACCGACACGATCTGCCTGCACACCTCGTTCCGCAACGACCAGGCGGAGGTGAACCGGCTGTTGCCGATCATCGAGGAGGCGCTCGGTCCGTTTGCGCCCCGACCGCACTGGGGCAAGGCCTTCGCCGCCACCACTGGCGATCTGGCGCCGCGCTACCCGCGGATGGCGGAGTTCCGCGAGCTGGTCCAGCGGCTGGATCCGCGCGGAGCGTTCCGCAGCGATTTCCTGAAACGGCACGTGATTGGGTAGCGATGCGACCGGCGATGGCGTAGTCCCTGAGTATGTCGAAGAAACCGGATTTCGACACGACGAATCTGGACCGGCGAAATCCGGGCGGGCACACGAATCGACAACGCCTTGTTGGGGAGCGCATTGACGTCGGTCGATTCTGGCCCGCCCCTACGAAGATGAACGTCGCATACCGTGGCGGAACGGAAGGCAGAAGGGGTTTTCGTGAGCATTGAGTTCCTGTTGACGACGTTGATCATCGTCGCCACGCCCGGCACGGGCGTGCTGTACACGATGGCGGCCGGGCTGG
>JBGTNF010000219.1:0-6483 GCA_041743205.1 Thermomicrobiales bacterium
TTGGGCAGGGAAATCACGAAGTTCCTTTCAAGGGCCGAGGATCCGGTCGGGCGGTGATTCAGTGGCCGCTGTACGCATTCTGGCGCGGATCCCGATCGACGGCGAACGGCGTGAGGTCGCTGGCGATCGGTTCATTCAGCAGGAGTTGCACGGCGATGGCGCCGGAGTATGGGCCCAGTTGTAGCCCGGAAGGACCGTGCCCGGTCGCCAGCACGACATTGTCGTGGCCGGGGACGGCGCCGAGGTAGGGCAGGCCGTCGGCCGAGAGCGGCCGCAGCCCGATCCGGATTTCCCGGACCGTTCCCCCGACGAGACCTGGAGCGACGCGCAGCGCGTGGTCGAAGATCGACATGTAGCCGCCGACGGTTGGCCGGACATCGAACCCGGAGCCGGTTTCGCGGGTGGCGCCGGAGACCACGCGGTTCGGGCCGAAGGTGAGCATGTACTGTTCGCCTGTGCCGCCCAGGATCGGCCAGCGCGAGGTGTCGGTTTCGCCCATATCGATGTGGAGGATCTGGCCGCGCTGCGGCTCGACGGCCACGGAGCACCCGATTGGCGCGAGCAGCGCGTTGGTCCAGGACCCTGTGGCCACGATCACGCCGTCGGCCTCTATCCGATCGCCGTCGAGCTCGATTCCCGCGACGCGGTCGCGCTCGACGTGAACGGATGCGGCGCCGTAACGGACCTGGGCGCCGTGATGTTTCGCCCCGGCCACGAGTGCGTTGCGCAGGGAGTCGCCATCGACCCGCGCCGCGTCGGGCACGTGGAGGGCGCCGTGAATCGGACCAAGGGCTGGGAACATTCGCTTCGCGGTCGCCTCGTCGACGTCGGTGACCTCGCCAAGGTTGGGCATGCCGCCGGCGCGACGTTCGGCGTAGAGCGCCTTCAGGGCCGGGAGGTTGGCGAACTCTTCGTCGGTTTTGGCAAGGATCAACTCGCCCACGACCTCGTAACGGGTCGTGGTTTGGCCGATCTCGGCGAGGCGGGCAATCAACTCCGGATAGTGATCGACCGCATCCTTCGCAAAGGGAAAGAAGGCTGGCAGGGGCCGCGTGCTGGTCCCTGGCGAGATGATGCCGGCCCCGGCGGCGGTGGCGTGGCCCGCGTCCCGGCGATCGACGAGGATGGCTTCGATCCCGCTGCGGGCGAGGTGGAAGGCGGCGCTGGCGCCGACGATGCCACCACCGATCACGACGACGCGCTGCATGGCTGCATGTCCTTGTTGTGTGTCACTGGGACGAAGCCCGCCCCACGGACACGATATCGGATACGCCCGATCCCGGCCAGTTGGCGATCCTGGGCACGTTTCGCCCGCGCGATGTGCCGCAGGGCGAATGATCGTACACTTCGCCCACGAACCGTTGCGCGCGATTGGGCCTGAATGGGTACTCCCCAGGGCACGGTCGTATATGGAACTGGACCGCCTTTCGGGCGAGACTTGAGTGTTGCGGATTTTTTCGATCGACGAACAGGGTTGCTCTCCGATGCATCAGGCCACATGCGCGCCGATCGCTCGACTGGCTGAACATCGGTCCGCCGTTGGCCGGGTCCCCGTTAAACCTGTTTCCGCCGCGCCCACCCCCCCATGACCCAGGTGAACGCGGAGCACGGCCGCGACCCGCTCGCGGAAGACACAGGCCCTCGCATGCTCGAGCGAATGTCGCTTCGCACCCGTTTCGTGCTCTTCTCGCTGGCCTGCCTCGTGCCGCTGTTCCTGACGGTCGTCTTCTTCCTGAACCGCAGCATCGAGCGCAACACGGATCAGCTCGTCAGCAACGAATATACGATCGCCAGCCTGGTCGATCGGTCGGTGATGGGGTACTTCGAGCGCAACATCGCCGCGCTGGAGAGCCTGGCGCGGAATCCGGTGATCTCGGCGCTGGAACCGCAGTCCGCGACCGACCTGCTCGGCCAGGCGTCGACCGTCCGCTCCGAGTTCAGCATCCTCTTCCTCGTCGACAGCTCCGGGCAAATCATCAGTCCCACCACCAACCCGCCGGGCGTAATCGTGGCCGAGCTCGGCGATCAACTGACGCAAACCATCGAGCAACGGCAGGTGCGGGTGTCGCCCCGGATCACGGTGAGCGAAGACACCGAGGTCATGGTGCTGTCGGTGCCGGTCGTGACGGTCGCCGAAACCGAATCGACCACCGACGAACCAGCGGCCGACGCCGCCCCGGAAACCGACGAGGAAGCGCCGGCCGAAGGCGAGGCCGGGACGGGAGAAACGACCCCGCCGGGCCAGGTGGTCGGCGCGCTCGGGGTGGTGCTCCCGATGGACCAGCTCGAAGACCTGGTCCTGCCGCTGGCCCGCGGCCAGACCGACATCGCCGTGATCCGGCCGGATGAATTGCTGCTGGCGACATCGGGCATCCAGCGGGAGGAAGCCACGTTCCTGTCGGAGGAGGCGCAGGTGATCGAGCTGGCCCGCTCCGGCGAATCCGGGGAATTCGATTCCATCAACGCGTCCGGTGACGGCATCGTCGGCGTGTACCAGCCGCTCGGGGTGGCAGGCGCGACCTGGGCGACGATCGTCACCAACCCCGCGCCGCAATCCTACGTGGAGAGCCTTTGGTTCCAGGGGTTGCTGGTGCTGCTGTGCGCCGGCCTGGCGATCGTCGCGCTGGCGGTGGTGCTGGGCGAGTTGACGGCCCGGCCGCTACGATCGCTGGCGCGCAAGGCCGTCGCCATGCAGGGGGGAGATTTCAGCGCCCGGATTGAACCGGTCGGCAGCGGCGAGGTGCGGACCCTGAGCACCGCGATGGCGGAAATGACCAGCCAGCTCGAAGGGCAGGTCCAGGGTCTCGAAGACGTGCAACACGTCCGCGAGAACCAGACCCGGCAGATGCGCGACCTGCTGCGCCGCACGCTTCGCCTCCAGGAAGACGAACAGCGGCGGATCGCCAGCGAGATCCACGACGCCGTCTCGCCGCTGATCACGGGCGCCCTCTACCAGGCGCGGGCGCTCCAGATGAGCAACGGCTCGACCCCGCACGAGGAGAGTGAAGCCGCGCTGAGCAGCGTCAACCACCTGCTGGAACGGGCCACCACTGAACTGCACGGGGTCATCTTCGACCTGCGGCCGCCCGATCTGGACGACCTCGGCGTAGTGGCCGCGATCCAGGCCTACGCCACCTCGATCCAGCGCACCAGCCACAACGTCCGGCTCGACCTCGGCGAGGAACCGCCCGAGCTCACGTCGGAAGTGCGGCTCGGCATGTACCGGATCGTCCAGGAGGCGCTCCACAACGTGATGCGCCACTCGGGGGCCGACGAGGCGCTGGTGCGGCTGGAATCGACCGAGAGCCTGTTGCGCCTGACGATCCGCGACAACGGTTCCGGCTTCGATCCGGAAACGGCGATCCGGCCGACCTCGCTGGGACTGCTGAGCATGAGGGAACGGGCGGCGGCGATCGGCGCCTCGCTCACTATCGTCAGCCGGCCCGGCGGGGGAACGGCGATCATCCTCGAACGCGCCCACACCGAGAGCGTGATGTCCGACGACGTGCTGGCCGACCTGATCTCGGTCGAGCACGAGAAGTACGGCCACGACGAGGTAGACGCTACGGACATCCCGGCAGCCAACGGCGATCCCATGCACAATGGAGCGAGTGTGAGCCGCGCCGTCGCAGGAGAGCCGTAGGTCGTGATAACCGTTTTGCTGGTCGATGACCATCCTGTGGTCATCGAGGGCTTGCGCAAGCTGCTGGAAGCCGCCGGCGACATCGACGTGACCGGCACGGCCAATGACGCCGCCCACGCGCTGGAACGCGCCAAAACGCTGCGACCGGACGTGATCCTGCTCGATCTCCGGATGCCGGGGGCCACGGGCATCCAGGCCACCCGGCGGCTGCGGGAGCAGGAGTTCGGCGGAGCGATCATCCTCCTCACCTCCTACGGCGACCAGGCCTACGTGCGCCAGGCGCTGGAAGCGGGAGCCGACGGCTACCTGCTGAAGTCGACGCCCGCCGACGAGCTGATCCAGTCGATCCGGTCGGGCGCCAGGGGCCGACGGCAGTTGAGCCCGGAACTGCTCGACGGCGTGCTCCAGGATTTCGGCGGCCTCGCCCGGGAGAAGACCGTGCGCGACGCCGACCTGAGCGACGACGACCGTGACATCCTGCGGCTCGCGGGCAAGGGGGCGACGAATCGCGAAATCGGCCTCGCCCTGAACCGCAGCGAGATCGCGATCAAGAAACGGCTCCAGGTCATCTTCGCCAAGCTCGGCGCGGTCGACCGCGCCAATGCCGTGGCCGAGGCGATCCGCCGCGGGTTGATCTGATGCGGGGCGCCTGGCTGGTTGGAAACCACGCTTCGTAAGGTTGCGTATCCAGCGGGGCCAGCCTGTCTCCGCCCGTGGTGGGCGATACCAATCAACGTCCCTGAGAACCGTTGCAGTCGAGACTTCCCGTCTCCCACCGGGCGGTTCTCCGTGTCAATCAGCCTCATCAATACCTCCCATAAAAGCCGTCATGTCGAGCTTGCGAGGGATCCCCCGCCGAAGGCGGTACTGACTTTCCGGCAGTCCACGTACCGGCTGCGCCGTATCCAGCGGGGCCGGGGTCCCTCGCAAGCTCGACGTGACGATTTGGCAGGTGCGGCGGAAACTGGTGAACGCTTTTGCTGGCCGAAACCAAACAGGCTGCCCGGCAGGACGGACGCCCCTCGCCCTGCCGATGCTTTAGGATTCGTCGCGGGAGCCGACCGTTGACGAGCGGCCCCTTCGCGCTCGCCGCCGATAGCGTCGGGCAACCCCGGGACAACGCGCGTGGATTCGTTCGATGCGATTTTGAGATGGTGCCTGGTGACGACGCTGGTCAGCGTCGCGTTCACCCCGCTGGCGCTCGTGCTCTTTCGCCGCCTGGCCGACCGGGGCGCCAGCTTCGCCCGAACTTTCGCTCTGCTCGCGCTGGTCTGGCCGGCCTGGTTCCTCTCCGGAATCGTTCCGGACATCGTGCCCTTCAACGAGATCGCGCTGTGGGCGACGATACTCCTCGGCGGGGCAGCGAGCTGGACGCTTGCAATCCGGACCGGGGCGATCGACCGCGCGGCGCTGACGCACGTGCTGCTGGCGGAACTTGGCTGGCTGGCGATGTTCGGCGGCT
This sequence comes from Thermomicrobiales bacterium, assembly GCA_041743205.1. Classification (GTDB taxonomy): domain Bacteria; phylum Chloroflexota; class Chloroflexia; order Thermomicrobiales; family UBA6265; genus JACCYX01. The sequence continues at coordinate 5,106 of JBGTNF010000219.1, forward strand.
ACCTCTGGTTCCGGGGCTACGACCCAACCATTGCCGACCAGGAGAAGATGTCCGACCTGATGATGCTGGCGTCCACGATGCAAGCCGACGCAATGCCGCCGAACGACGCCTGGCTGGCCGGGGAGACGATCAACTACTACTACGTGGGCTACGTACCGTGGGCGGCGATTGGCAACCTGATCGGCGCCACGCCGGCGGTCACCTACAACATGGCGCTCGCCAGCGTCTTCGCGAGCACGGTGATGGTCGCGATCGGCGTGGCGGCCAACGTCGTCGGCCATTTCCACTCGCTGACCGTGGCGCGGGTCGGCGGCGGGCTGGCTGCCCTCTTCCTCGTTTTCATGGCCACGCCGTGGGCGGCGTTCACCGCAATCGAGCAGCGCGCCACGATTTGGGAAGGATGGTGGTTCGAGTATCTGTGGGCGGCGACACGGCAGCTCGAAGCGACAGTCGAGGTTGGCGGCACGGAGGCGATCACCGAGTTCCCCTCGTTCAGCTTCCAGCTTGGCGACCTGCACCCGCACCTGCTGGCCCTCCCCTACACGCTGCTGGCGCTGGGCTGCGCCTGGATGCTGGTGACACTGCCGGCTGATGGCGATGCCCGATCGCTGCGCGCCCAGTGGGGTCAAATCCTTGTCGCGGGCGGCGTGACCGGCGCGCTCTACGCCATGAACTCATGGGATTACCCCGCCTACCTGATCATCGCGCTCGGGGCTCTGGCCGTGGGGACGAGGGGCTGGGCAGGGCGCGAACGGATCCTGGGCGGGGTTCTGCTGCTGGTGAGTTCGATCGCGATCTGGATTCCGTTTTATGTCCACTTCGAGGCGCCGACCGCCTCGTCTGGATCGGCCCTGGCGAACGCCGTCGACGGCCTGCCCGTGATCGGTGGCATCCTCGCCTCGATCACCGCCTGGCAGGGCGACGCGACGACCCCAGCCGACTACACGGGCCTGTTCGGGTTCGCCTGGGTGGTGGCGCTGGCGCTGATCGCCTGGGAGTTTTGGAACCGCCGCCACCTTCCGCACGACCCGGCGATGACGAAGGTCACGCTTGGCGTTGCCGTGCTGTTCGGGCTGACCGGCCTGCTGTGGCCGATGCCGCTGCTGGTGCTGGCGGGGGTCCCTGCCATCCTGATCCTGCTGCTCTGGCAGCGCGATTCGTCGCTCAACTCCTCCAACGTGGCGTTCGCCCTGTTCGGCCTGGGGTTCACGCTGACGTTGATCCCCGAGTTCTTCTACCTGCTGGACATCTACAACACCCGGATGAACATCGTCTTCAAGCTCTACTACCAGGCCTGGGTGCTGTTGGCGATCGGGGCGGCGATCGGCGTGGCGGCGCTCTGGCAGGCGGCGCGCGCGGTCCGCATCGCGAGCGCGGG
>JBGTNF010000220.1:0-11855 GCA_041743205.1 Thermomicrobiales bacterium
GTCGCCATCTGGCCACACATGTGGCGAGGAATCCGTAGGGGCGGTACCTCCGGCGACCGCGAACGAGATCTGGCCGACCCGGATCTTGGTCGCCGGTGTGTCCGCCCGGATGTTGACGATCGGTCAGATGCGCGTCGCCCTAACCTGGGCGGACACAGATTCGACAACCGTGTGGTTGGCCGGATGAGGTTTGCGGTCGAATCAGGTACCGCCCCTACGAATCTCGGTTTACTGGCAACCATATCGATCTGGTCGTCGTCCGACAAAATGGGCTCCATCGTGCGATGGAGCCCATCCTGGTCTTCGGGTTGCTATTGACCGATTAGGACGCCGGGTCGGTCAATTCGTTCTCGAACTGCCCGCTCAGGCCGAGCATCGCGATGGCAACGATCGCCAGCAACACCAGCGCGCCGACCACCACGAAGAGCATGACGATGTTGCCGAACCCCTCGCCGCCCATCCGCGCTTCCTTGTCGTCTTCCCCGGTCGTGTTCTGGGAGTCACCGCCCACCGTGTTTCGCGAATCGTCGCCCGCGTTGTGGCGGGCGTCGCCGCCGACGGACCCGATCAGGGCCACGAGAGAGAGAAGGCGAAACAGCATGGAAAGCTCCTGATCGCAGTTCATGGAAGCGTCCCAGGCGGGCCGTTCCGGATAGGTGGACTCTACGGGCTGGCGCCGGGCTGGTCCAGTGGCCCGGCATCGTCACCCAACCCGCAGGCTAGGCGAGCGTGCTCGAGATGAGCGATCGCAGGACGATCAACAGCAGCATCGTCACCATGATCGAGAGGTCGAGCATCCCCATCGGCGGGATCACCTGGCGGATCGGGGCCACGATCGGCTCCGTGACGTCGCGCAGGAACTTGCCGATCGGCGTGGTCAGGCCAGGATCGAACCAGGAGAAGAGCGCCCGCGCCACCAGCAGGATGGTCAGGATGTTGAGGATGGTCAGGAGGAAACCGGCGAGATCCATGGGGCGTGGCGTCCTGGCGAATGGCATGTCAGCCTGATGCGGCATGTGGGCCGGCGAAGAGCCGGTCACGGGTGCTGATTGGTCAAGTATAGCCAGTGCAGGCTATCCCCGCCGGAGTTCGGGCAGCAATTCCTGGGCGATCCGTTCCGCCGTGTCGCGGTTTTCCGGCGGCGGGGCGTCGAAGATGAAATCGGTGAAGCCAATCGCGTGGTACTGCCCCACCCAGCTGGCAAAGGCGTCGGCCGATTCCCAGACCCGTTCATCGGTCCGGGCGGGGAAGTAACTGACCGACCGCACCACCTCCGCCGGGTCGCGGCCTGCCCGTTCGCAGGCGGCGTCCATCCGCTCGTTCCGCTCCCGCATCTCGTCCACCGTGCCTCGCGAATTCCAGATGTCGGCGTGGCGGGCGGCGAACTCGATGGTCCGTGGTCCGTGGGCGCCGACGATGATCGGTATCCGGGGCGATTGCATGGGAGGCGGACGGTTAGGCGCGTCCCGAAGCGTGTAATGCTCCCCCGCAAACGACGTCACGTCGTTGCTCAGGAAGGCGTCGAGCAGAGCCAGCGCCTCGCCGTACTGGCTCACGCGCATCCCCGTCGGCGGGAAGTCGATCCCGAACGCCTCGTGCTCCCACTCGTACCAGCCGGCCCCGAACCCGAGGATCAGGCGGCCGTTGCTTACGTGGTCGACCGTCACCGCCTGTTTCGCCAGCACGGACGGGTGACGGAACGTGTTGCTCGACACCAGCGCCCCGATCCTCACCCTTGACGTCAGGTTGGCCAGCGCCGCCAGTGCGACCCAGGCGTCGAGGAACGGGCCCGGCTCGCCGCCCGGCGTCGAGAGGTGGTCCGGAATTCACAGGCTGTCCCAGCCGTGGGCTTCGTACCGCAGCCAGCTCTCCCTGAGCTCGTCCCAGGGCAGGCCCAGCGTCTGGATCCCGAAGGTGAGATGTTTCGGATCGCTCACGCTGTCCTCAAGCCCGGGATGATCTCGGTCGCCACGCGCTCGACGATCGCGAACTCGGCCGGCGGGGGCGGCTGGAAGATGAACTCCTGCACGCCCGCCTCGCTGAAGCGGCCGACGTAGTCGGTGAATGCTTCCACCGATGCCCACGGGTTTTCGTCCGTCATCTGGGCGATCACGTAGAGCATCGACCGCTTGACCGTTTTGGGATCGCGGCCGTGCTTCGCGCAGGCGGCGTCCATCCGGTCGTTGCGGTCCCGCATCTCGGCCGGCGTCCCGCGCGAATTCCAGGTGTCGGCGTAGCGCGCCGCGAGGTCGATCATCCGCGGCCCGTGGGCGCCGACCATGATCGGCATCCGGGGCTTCTGGACCGGGGCGGGCCGGTTCGGCGCCTCGCGCAGGCTGTAGTACTCGCCCTCGAAGGTGGTGACATCGTTGCTGAGAAACCGGTCGAGCAGGTCGAGCGCCTCGGCGTAGCGATCGACCAATTCCCCGGTATCCGGGAAGTCGAGCCCGAACATCTCGTGCTCGCCCTTGAACCAGCCGGCCCCGATGCCCAGCTCCAGCCGCCCGTTGGAAATATGATCGAGCGTCACCGCCTGCTTGGCGAGCACGGACGGGTGCCGGAAGGTGTTGCTGGACACCAGCACGCCCAGGCGCGGCTTCTCGACATGGGTGGCGAGGGCGCTGAGCAGGGTCCAGGCCTCGAAGTAGGAATCGCCGGGCCCGGCGGTCCGGGTCAGGTGATCGGTCAACCACAGGCTCTCGAAGCCAAGCGATTCGAACCACTTCCAGTGGTCGCGCGTTTCGGCCCAGGTGAAGTTCTGCACCGTCTGCATCCCAAACTCGCGGGTTCTGGTTCCAGACAGTGGTGCTCCATCGTTCATGTACGCTCCTATGAGTATGCTGTCATTCCGAGCTTCCCCTGCGGGCTGCAAGGAATCTCGGCCCCGCTGGATACGGCGCAGCCGGTATCGGGCCTGCGCCGTAGCATGTCAAGTGTCACGTTGGTCTTCGCAACGCGGCCCATTGTCCGCAATCCGGGCGGGGTTGCCAAATGCCGGCGGGAATCGGACACTGACTCTAATTCCACGGCTCCATAAAGGGGATCGTTGGGCCTGTATCTGCATCAGCACCAAAGGGGCACTGGTAGGGGATATCCAGCGGGGCCGACCTTGTGTCCTCCCGCGCGGCCTGGATCTTCGGGAGGACACAAGGTCCTCCCCTACGAAAACACTGGACATTGACAGAGAGGAACCCCGTCCATGACCACCGAAAACGGCTCGAACGGAACCAACGGAGCCAACGGCGACTTCGACATGCGCTTCAACAGCCGCACCCTCTACGACGGCAACGACCGCGCCGGCGCCCGGGCCATGATGAAGGGCATCGGCTTCACCGACGAGGACCTCAGCAAACCGATCATCGGCATCGCCAACACCTGGATCGAGACGATGCCGTGCAACTACAACTTGCGCCGCCTCGCCAAACACGTCAAGGCGGGCGTCCGTGCCGCCGCCGGCACTCCGATGGAGTTCAACACGGTCGCCATCTCCGATGGCGTGACGATGGGCACCGAGGGCATGAAGACGTCCCTCATCTCCCGTGAGGTGATCGCCGATTCGGTCGAGCTGGTCGGGCGCGGCCACATGTTCGACGCCATCATCGGCCTCGGCGCCTGCGACAAGACCCTGCCCGGCCTGGCCATGGCCCTCGCCCGGCTCAACGTGCCGTCGATCCTGATCTACGGCGGCTCGATCATGCCCGGCTACTGGCACGGCAAGGAAGTCACGATCCGCTCGATTTACGAGGCGATCGGGGCCAACGCCGCTGGCAACATGAGCGACGAAGACCTCAAGTCGATGGAGGACGTTGCCTGCCCGGGCGCAGGAGCCTGCGGCGGCCAGTACACCGCGAACACGATGGCGATGGCGATGGAGTTCATCGGCCTCTCGCCGCTGGGCAGCGCCTCGGCCCCGGCCATCGACCCCCGCAAGGAGGTCATCGGCGAGCAGGCCGGCCAGTTGATCATGGACGTGCTGCGGCGCGGCGTTCGCCCGCTCGACATCCTGACCCGGGAGGCGTTCGAGAACGCGATCGTCGGCGTCTCCGCCAGCGGCGGCTCCACCAACTCGGTCCTCCACCTCCTCGCCCTCGCCCGTGAGGCTGGTGTCGAGCTTTCGATCGAGGATTTCGACATCGTCTCCCGTCGCACCCCGCTCATCGCCGACCTGATGCCGGGCGGCAAGTACGCCGCCGCCGATCTCGACAAGGCCGGCGGCACCCAACTCGTCGCCCGGCGACTCGCCGAGGGCGGCTTCCTCCACGGCTCCGCCGCCACGCCGACCGGCCGCACGCTCGCCGAAGAGGCTGGCGATGCTGTCGAAACCGAGGGCCAGGATGTCGTCCACACCGTGGCGACCGCGATCAAGAAATCCGGCGGCCTCAACATCCTGAAGGGCAACATCGCGCCGGACGGCGCGGTCGTGAAACTCTTCGGCTACGAGCCAACCTACATCAAGGGCCCGGCCCGCGTCTTCGATTCCGAGCCAGCTGCCCACAAGGCGGTGCTCGACCGCCAGATCGTCGAGGGCGATATCGTCGTCATTCGCTACGAAGGTCCGGTCGGTGGACCCGGCATGCAGGAGATGCTCGGCGTCACCGCCGCCATCGTCGGCCAGGGGCTGAAGAACGTCGGACTCCTGACGGACGGCCGGTTCAGCGGCGCCACGCGCGGCCTGATGATCGGCCACGTTGCCCCGGAAGCGGCCGTCGGCGGCCCGATCGCCGCGATCCGCGAGGGCGACACGATCGTGATCGACGCCGACAACCGCGCCCTCAACGTCGAGCTGAGCGACGACGAGATTGCCGCCCGCCTCCGCGACTGGGTCGCCCCCAAGCCGCATTACACCAGCGGCGTGATGGCGAAGTATGCCAAGCTGGTGACCCAGGCCAACGAAGGCGCCATCACCAAGGTCACCTTCTAGGCGCGGAATCATCCGCAATCGTACTGGCCGGTCTTGTGCCGGCCACCGATTCCCGGTCACGCATCTCGCGGAAGGCCACGCGGTTCAGCGGGGCGGCCTCCCCTACGAATTGATCCTGCTCGCGCCGTCAGGTCGCAGTCAGCACGATCATCACGACCGTCAACCCGACGATCAGCACCACCATCGCCGCCAAGGCGATCACCAGGTAGCCGTCTTCATCGCCGACCGGTTCGCCTGCGTAGCCGTCGGGCGCTTTGGGATCGGTTGCGACGACCGATGTCGGCATTGACTCCTCGACCATCGTGACCTTCCGTACCCGTTTCTTCCGTGGTTGCTGGCTCATCGTTGACCTCTACCCTTCTCACATCTCGTAGGGGCCGCCTGTGTGCCGGCCCGCTCCCAACCACGCCTTCCGGATCCCGTGTGCCGTCCTTCACCTTCCCCGTGTAGGATTGCGGAGCTTGCTCCACCCGTGCTGGGCCCCTTGTAAATTGCCTGTCATTCGCGCCTCGCCTCAGAACGCGCCGCCCAGCAGGGGATAGAGCAGCCGCTCCCAGTTCTCGGCCACGAGCTCCCGATAGCGCGGCTCGGTCACGATCCGGATCAGCCGCCGGTGTTCCTCGTAACGCTTGAAGTCGTCGTCTCCCAGTCCGACCACGTCCCGCCAGTGCATCAGTGGCCGCAGCCCGACCGGCGGGTTGGCGAACGAGACCCAGACGTCGGTTCGCCACCGCTCCGGCTTCGGGATGTCGATCAGGATCGCCTTTGCCGAAACCGTTTCGTCGAGCAGCTCGCCCAGCGCCTCCGAAAGCAGCAGCTCCACCCGTCGCCGCGCGGCCGGGTCGAACCACAGGTTGCCTAGCCGTCCGTAAAGCTCAACGGCCCCGGCGCTCACTTCCACCGCCCGCTGATGGATCGTGCGTTGGGCCAGCGCCTCGGCCAGTTGCCTGGTGGTCGGCGGCATTGCCGGCTGGCGCATGACAGCCAGCAGTGACGCGTCGTCGTGACCGGTGAGCGAGTGGGCCGTGATCAGGCCCGCCACCAGCGCGTCCTGCACGGCGCGCAGCAGCATCACCATGCAGGCCCGGTTGGTGTGGTGCCAGTAGACGTTGTCGAACATCTCCTGCCGCGCGTTGATCAACGAATGCAGCGAACTCACGCCTTTGTCGTCGATCGCTATCCGGAGTCCGGGTTCCTGGGTTCCGTGGTCCAACCCGTCGACGATCGTCAGCGCATCGAGCAGCCGGCGGGCGTCGACCCCGCCGTAAGGCACCGAGCAGCCGTGGGCGTCCCGTGGGAGATAGTCGAGCTTGTCCATGTCCAGCGTTCCGGAGAGCAATTGGCGCAGGATTCGCTGACCCGGCGTCAGATCGTCCAGCGCGCCGTGGATCATGCCTGCCACGGCCGAAGGATCGACCGTCCATTGCGTCGTCAGCACCTCGGCAACTTCGCCCTGCTCGATGATGCCGCGCCCGACAGCCTCGTGGGAAAGGATCGGCGCCCCCAGCTCCTCGATCGCGTGGGAGTAAGGGTAGTGCCCGATGTCGTGCAACAGGGATGCCGCGATCACCGTCCGTGCATCCTCATCGGAGAACCGCGTCTCGCCGAACTGTTCACGCAGCCGCCTGACCGCCAGGCGGGTAAGGTGCAGTACGCCGAGCGAGTGTTCGTAGCGAGTGTGTTTGGCTCCCGGCCAGACGCGGGAGACGAATCCCAGCTGCTGGATACCGTCCAGCCGGATGAACGCCGCGGTGTCCATCAGGGCCAGGTCAGGACCGCTCAGCTCGATCACGTCGTAGAGCGCATCGCGGACGAGCTTCCTGGCCGCGCCCGGTACAGGCGGCGGGGTGTTTGCAACAGGTAGGGGGGTCATCGTGGATTCCTGGGCGTGCGTCGATCGTCGTCCGGCTGGCATCGCCCCAAGGATACGATGCTGGCGCACTGGTCATGGGCAGCCGTCTGGCGTGGTGGGATACTTCACCCGACTGAGCAGGCGACGCGCCTGCACGCCCCATCCAATCGATCCGAAGCACCAACGTCCCGGAGTGTCCCGCCGAATGAACATCATGCGCCGCGCCGTGCTCGCCGTCGCCGACAACGAGTCGGTTTCCGGATTCTTTCGCTCGAGCAATCTGGCCAAGGGGCTCGTCAGCCGGTTCGTGGCCGGCGACACGGTGGAAACGGCGCTCACCGCCGCGCACGACCTGGCGACGGAGGATATTACGACCACGCTCGATTTGCTGGGCGAAAACGTATCCACGGTCGAGGCCGCGCAGGGGGCGGTCGGCAGCTATGCGGATATCCTGCGCGCGATGCGCGCCGCCGGCCTGGAGCCGAACATTTCGGTGAAGCTCACCATGCTCGGTCTCGATTTCGGCGGCGAGGTCGCCCGCGACAACGCTGCCCGGATTCTCGAGGTTGCCAGGGAAGTGGACGGGTTCGTCCGGATCGATATGGAAGGATCGGCCTACACCGCCGCGACAATGGATGTCTTCGAGGAACTGCACGCGGCCTGGACGGGGATGGTTGGCATCGTAATCCAGTCCTACCTGCGCCGCGCCGAATCCGATGTCCGCCGCGCGATCGAAATCGGCGCCCGGGTTCGGCTGGTCAAGGGCGCTTACGCCGAGCCCGCCGAAGTGGCGTTCACCAGCCGGCTGGAGTCCGACGGGCAGTACGCGCGTCTGGCCCGGCTGCTGCTGAGCGACGGGAATTACCCCGCCATTGCCACGCATGACATGGAGCTGGTGCGCGCCACGATCGAACATGCCCAGCGCCACCGCATCGCCAGCGAGCGATATGAGTTCCAGATGCTGTATGGGGTTCGCCGCGACCAGCAGGTCAAGCTGGTCGCGGATGGCTACCGAATGCGGGTGTACGTGCCGTACGGATCCGAGTGGTATCCCTACTTCACGCGGCGGATCGCCGAGCGACCCGCCAACGCCCTCTTCGTACTTCGCCAGCTTCGGGGTTGAGCCCGGTGAGCTAATCGGCGGCCGTCACCGCGTGTTCAATCTCGATTGCCGCTTCGTCGAGCATCATCGTTGGCGCGTCACCGATCACCGAATGCTGATCGGTGGCGTCACGCAGGCGCCTGACGATGTCGAGCGGCGGAACCCCGCCGTCCAGCAGGCCCATGATGTAACAGGCCAGCGTCGTGCGTACGCGGTCACTCGGATACACGGTCAGCGAAAGCTGGAGTGACCGAACCGCCTGCTTGTGGTGGTTCTTGACCGTCCAAACGCTGAGACCAAGATGATTCGAAATTTCGTCGTAGCTCATTCCATAGGCTTGAAGCCGCAACACTTCCCGCTGTCGTGGAGTGAGCGTGGCGCCTTTGTCTGATGATGCCGTCGCGATGGTCATGGATGCCCTTTCCCTGTCCAGGCCGTCGAACTCATGCTCGCGGCGTCTGAAACGTGTGAAAGCGGCCATGCAACCGTCGTGATCCCTACCTGGCCACGAGTATACCGCACCAATCGGGGCGGGCAAGGCCGTCCGCGCTCCGACGTGCCCATCCATTGGTCCTGACTGCGGCCGCTCGTTGCGACATAAATCAACGAAAGCGGACAGCCTGCCCGTGCCGGGTTGCCCGGTCATGGGACAATGGAAGACTCGACCGGCCACGCGACTTTCGTCGCGCACCGGTCGCGAAAGGACCGAACATGACTGAACAGATGCAAGGTGACCTGATTTCGCCGGACGCTCCGGCGGTGCGGCCACAACCGGCTGGTGAATCCCCACCCGGGCCTTCCGGGGCATCGGCGCTGGACCCGATGTGGGTCCTGATCCGGCGGCTTCCCAAATATGCGCGCCTCTCGGCCGCGATGGCGCGCGACCCCCGCGTCCCCGCCAAATCCAAGGCGATGCTCGCCGCCGGGGGCGCTTACCTGGTTTCCCCCATCGACCTGGTGCCCGGATTCATTCCGGTGGCCGGCCAGCTCGATGACCTCTACGTGGTGCTTGCCGGTCTTCGCCAGACCATGCGCCTGACCCCGCCGGAGATCGTTGAAGAACACTTCGCCCGGGTCGGCCTGCCCACGACGATCGTGGATGAGGACCTGGCCGCAATTCGCTCCTTCGTCCGCCGTGGCGTCCGCTGGTCGATCGACCACGGCGGCAAGGCGATTGTCCGGCTGTCGCGTCAGGCAGTTGGCGTGGCTCGGCGCGCACGTGATGGCCGCGGTAGTCGTCGCCAGGGAAGCATGGACCAATGACCAGATCCCGATCCAACCGCGGCCGGTATCGACGGAACCGCGACCGGCCCGCCGAAGCAGGACCGGAATTGGTGGCGGTCGAAGTGGTTGCCACGGTTCCCGTTACGCCGACCCCCAGCCAAGAGCCTCGTGAGCCGGAACCACGTTCGCCGGGCCGTGACCTGGGCCAAACCCGGCGACCGCCAGAGAGCCACCGTGGCCCGCAGGAGCGGCCGCCGGGTGGCCAGCGAGGGCATCAGCCGGGCGCGAACGACCAACCACGCGGCAATCGCCGACGTCCGCCCCGCCGGCCGCAACCGGCTCCCCTGCCGAACCAGGTGCTCAAGACCAAGGCCCCGATCACCGGGCCGCAAGGTCCGGTCACCAAGCGGCGGCTGGAGGATATCTCCGGTCCCGAAGGCCCAGCCCTCGGCTGCCCCATGCTCACCCGGACACGGATCGGGTTGCCTGTGGCCGGTGGCCAACGGGCGCCGCGCTGCTCCTTGGCCTGGGCCATTCATTCGGAAACCGAAGCCTCGTACTGCATGGAAACGCACGATGTGACGCAGTGCTGGAAAGCGCATCCGGAACGGCTCGACGACATCCAGGCTCGTCTCGATGAACGACGCGCCGCTGACTAATCAGTGGTAACGGTCAAGGCGCCGGTTCGAATCCGAACCGGCGCCTCTTGTTGTCGAACGTTGGAAATTGAGTGGCGACCTTATCCATCGCGCCGCGATCCCTGACTGGCTCGCGGCGTGCCGTCCCACGGCGCGCGCGTGGCGATGAAGTCGACCACGTCGTTGGCCGAGTGCTCGCGCAGATCCAGCGCCGGGTAATCGAGGTTGTCCGGCAGGTAGAGGTGGAACGTGAACTGGATCGGCTCGATCCGTTCCATTTCCGCCCACCAGGCGTATAGCTTCGGCAGCCAGTCGAAACCGGTTGCCCGCACCCGCCACAACGCGATTCCGGCCCCTCGCTCGTAGGCGAGGGCTTCGCCAAAATACACCTTCGAGCCGCCATCGGCCTGGATGATGTCCTTCACGTCGTCGTAGTGCCGGGGGGAGCCCTTGAGTGTGAAACGGTAGCCGACCGGGGCCGGGGGCGGCTGGATCTCCATCGCCTTCTTCAACGCCGTCTTGCTTTCCCAGGGCAACAACCGCATTCCGGGATACCTCCAGCTACCGTGATCGGGCACCACACGGCGCGGGAGACGACCTCCAGCCCGACGGCACGTTTGAATCGACAGTGTACCGCGAATGACGACCCGTCCGTGTCCGCCATGACCACCTTCAGAGGGAGTCTCGATGTCTCAACCCATGCGCAACCTGGAGCTCAAGGTCCAGTGTCCGGACGCTGCGCTCGACGAGATGATCCCGCTCCTCGCGGCACAGGTTCGCGCGCCGATCCGGCGGTTCCATCAAATCGACACATACTTTCGGGTCGCGCGCGGCCGGCTCAAGCTGCGCGAGTTTCGCGACGATGCCGACTCGGCGCAAATAGAACGGGCCGAGCTCATCGCTTACGCCCGCCCCACCGATGACGGTTCACGCTGGAGTTCGTACCAGGTGATCCCGATCGCCGCTGTCGCCGCATCCGCCCTGCTCGCCGGGCTGCTCATGACGCACGATCGACTGACCGTGGTCGACAAGGTGCGCCAGGTCGCGCTGGTTGGCCAGACCCGGGTGCATCTCGATCGCGTCGCCGGCCTTGGCTCTTTCATCGAGCTGGAAACCGTCATCTCGACGCAATCCGACGCCGAAGCCGCCGCCAAGCACGCGGCAGTCATCGTCCTTTTAGGCCTGGCCGCCCACCCATCGGTCGCCGGCTCCTACAGCGATCTTGCCCTCGGACCGAACCATAACGCAGCTTTGTTGTAGGGTTGCGGAGCTTGTCTCCGCCCGCGTGGGCCACAGGGTGCATCGAATCCTTAAGCGACCGGCATGAAGTTGATCGGTGTTGCCCCACTACGGGCGGAGACAAGCTCCGCAGCCCTACGAAAAGTGGTTTCCAACCAGCCGAAGACATGTTGCAACGCACAAGCTACGAGAAATCTTTCCCGCCGCCGCAACCCGCGCCGCAGTCCGTCAATACGTCGCCCGCCCACCCGAAATGTCGAACACCGCCCCGGTGCTGAAGCTGATCTCCTGCGAACAGAGGAACCGCACCAGGGCGGCCACTTCCTCCGGCTGACCCACCCGGCCCATCGGGATCTTGCTGGTCATGTAGGCCACGTGCTCGTCGGTCAGCTGCTTGAGGATCTCCGTGTCGATCACCGCCGGCGTCACGGCGTTGACGATTACACCCGTGGTCGCGACCTCCTTGGCGATCGCCTTCGTCAACCCGATCACGCCCGCCTTGGCCGCCGAGTAGGGCACGGCGTTGGGATTGCCCTCCTTGCCGGCGATCGAGGCGATGTTCACGATCCGCCCGTAGCCGCGTTCGATCATGCCCGGCAACACGGCCCGGCAGCCCACGAATACCCCCCCCAGGTCGATCGCGATCACCTGCTGCCATTCGGCGACCGAGAGTTCCCAGGTTGGCGCGGCACGGCCCGCGATCCCGGCGTTGTTGACCAGGATCGTGACCGGCCCGAAACTTGACTGGACCGATTCCAGGCCCGCCGTCCACTGCTCCTCGCTGGTCACGTCGAGGCGCAGCGCCAGCGCCCGTTCGCCAAGCGCCGCCGCCGCCTCGCCGGCCACCGTGGCGTCGATATCGGCGATCGCCACACAGGC
>JBGTNF010000221.1:0-6117 GCA_041743205.1 Thermomicrobiales bacterium
CAGGATTGACGAGGGCGCGGGGCCCGTGGCCGTTGGCGCACGGATCGCGCCAACGCATCCCTGGTAGTCTACCGCCCGGCACAGGTTCACGCATGGCCAGTCTGGAACTGCGGCACGGTTTCGCCCACCACTACTCGATCGACAAAGCCCTTGACAACACGTATGGAACAGCGTATCTAGAGTGTGAAATCTCTCACGAGTGGTTCGTTCCGGTATTTCGCCATCGTCCGACCGCCGACCGACCGACCAGAACTCGAAGAGATTGAGCGGCCACCGAAGGCCACCGGTTCTCGACAGGCAACCGTTCTCCTGAACGGTCCCTGGCGACCTGGACACTCCGCGCAACGACGCGCCGGAAATCGACGGAGAATCTGCAATGGTTACCCAGCCCAAACGCTTTTCGTTCACCACCTACCTCTCCCCTGGCCAGCGATTTCACAGCGTCGACGTGCTCACGTCGGAATTGACCGTCGCCCGGCTGGTAACCGACAAGTTCGGCATGCTGCACGTGACGTTGCGCTCGGAAGACGGGCGCGAAATCAGCGCTTTCGCGGAGCAGGTCGAGGACGCGATCCGGGAGGGTCATCTCACCCCGGCGCCGATGACGGCTTTGCTGACCGCTTCCGCGTGATCGTCGACGGCTCGGCTTCGACTTAATCTGGAGTTCGCGTGAACGACCACAGGGATGTCCATACCGGCTGCCCTGTCATTGTTATGTCCAATGCTTGGCGCCAGGTCGATTTTGGCAGTTGGCTGCCCCAGCGTTTGCGCCAACAGGGCGGATTTCCGGCTGCCAGAGGAGCGGACGATAGGCTCGACAAATTCATGGGTGACCTGATCCAGTGGGCGGTCGAGCCAGCCAGGTTCGCCGTCGCCCATGCAGCTGATGCGTGGTCCGTGCCTATAGCCGCAAGCTCCTAGACGGTCTTCAGCGCCAGGTCGACCGACGTGTTCCAATGCGCGTACGTATCGTTGCGGCCGCGCAGGATGTCTTCGAGCAACGTCATGAGTTGCCGGGTGACCGGGCCAATGGCGCCGTCGCCGACCGGATACTTGTCGATGGAGACGACCGGCGTGATTTCCGCCCACGTGCCCATGGTGAAGACTTCATCCGCCAGGTAGAGCTCGGTGCGATCAACCGGACGTTCGATAACCTCCAACCCGAGTTCTTCCCGGGCGAGGGTGATAGCCGCGTCACGGGTGATGCTTTCGAGAATGCCGCTGGTCACGTCCGGGGTGATCAGCTTGCCCTTGGCGACGTGGGCGATGCAGGCGCCCGGCGTCTCGGCGATCTTCCCCTGCGGATTCAACATGAAGGCGACATCGTAGCCATCTTGCTTGACTTCATGGGTGGCGAGTTGCCCGTTGCGGTAATTGGAAATGTTCTTGACGCGCGGCGGCATCACGTTGTCGGAAATCCGGGTCCAGGTGCTGACCCGGGCGTGCTGCTGAAAATCGGTGTTGAGGTGACTGGCCATCGCCCGGGTGCGGATCATCAGCGCCGAGCCAAGTGCATTCGGATCGAATCGCTTGTCCTCCGCGTCCGACCCGTACACGAGCGGGAAGATGTAGGTATCCTCGCGGCACTCGTTTGCCTTGAGCAGACGGACGATGATGTCGGTTAGCTCGGGCGTGGTGTAGGACAAGGGGAGCCGTACCAACCGCGTCGATGACTGAAGGCGGTCAAGGTGCTCCGTTAACCGAAAGACATGGAGCTGTTCCTGATCGGCGTTCCAGTACCCGCGAATGCCCTCGAAAACGGCGCCCAACGCCGACCAGGCGATGCTGGTGACGTGGACTGTCGCGTCCTCCCAACAGGTGAGCTCATCGTTCCAGAAAATGTACGTTGGATTGTCCGCCACCACGTCAAGCTCCTCTCAACCGAATGCCAAGCGCATTCTGCATATTGTACGCGTCCGACAGTACCTACTTGACGAGGCATTTTGTCATTCCGAGCTGCCCCTGCGGGCTGCGAGGAATCTTGGAATGACAATCAGGTTGGCGTAGGCCACTGATGACAACGAGTGTGGGCCATGAGTGACTGACGCAAGTTGGGACAGCTGCCATCGCCCTACGCTGTTTGCTCCAGCGCCAATGCGGCCGCGCCGTAGATCCCGGTATCGTGACCGAGCGACGAGTAGGCGATCGAGACGTCGGCCCGCATATCCACGAAAGAATGGGCGAGCATCGTTTCCCGCGCCGGAGCCAGCAGGCGCTCGCCAATGGCGGCGACGCCTCCGCCAACCACGATCATTTCCGGATTGAAGAGGTTGACCAGCGCGCCCATCGCGGCTCCCAGGGCTCGGCCAGCCCGGTTCAGGATCAGGCGCGCCGCGAGATCACCTTCGTCAGCCGCCGTGGCGACGATCCCGGCGTGAATCTCCCCGTCGCCGGCCAGCTCGCGGATGCGGTCGCCGTCGGCGGTGGTCGCGACCGCTTCGGCCTCGCGCTTGATCGCCCAACCACTGACGAACGATTCGAGGCAGCCGATGCTGCCGCACGAGCATCGAGGTCCATCCAGCGCGACGTTCATGTGGCCGACCTCGGATCCCAGGCCGCGAACGCCGTCGATCAGGTGGCCGCCGCTGACGATGCCGCCGCCAACTCCAGTGCCAAGCGCAAAGTACACCAGGTCACGGACACCTTTAGCGCTGCCGAAGCGCATTTCGCCCAGGGCGCCGCAGTTGCCATCGTTGGCGAGATGGACGGTGCGTCCGATCTGAGCCTCCAGCATCGCCACGAAGGGAACGTCGCGCCAGCCAGGCAGGTTCGGGGTGTAGAGCACGGTGCCCGTCTTCGGGTTAAGGGGTCCGGGCGAGGCGACACCGACCGGAATCGCCGCATCCAGCCCGGCGCGTGCGACGGTCTCGATGATTTGCCCGGCCATCCGCTCGATCACCGAGCTGGGTCCAAGTTCCGCCCGGGTCGCGACCCGGGCAAGATGCTCCAGCCCGCCGGCTTCACTCACGACGCCAACCCGGATGTGGGTGCCGCCAAGATCGACCGCCAGCACCTTGCGTTCCGCGCGTTCAGACATGTACCCCTCCGCCTGTCACCACATTGAGGCGTACTTGGTTGTCACGTGCGCCCCACACAATGTTCGGCTGCCCTCGCGTCATGTCGTGCGGCCCATTACGTCATGTCGAGCGAAGTCCACTGTCATTCCTCGCAAGCTCGGAATGACAATTGGCCAGGTTCGCTGCGGCGACGAGACCCCTCGGCTATCGCTTCGCTGCGTCGGGGTGATGCGGGGGCGCCTGGTTCGCTGCGGTCAGAACCCCCGCTCTGCTCGACGCGGCGCTGAATCGACGACGCTCGGAGCGGCGCAGGGCTACAGGATGAAATTGCTCAGTTCTTCGTCGTCGGCCACATCGCCCACGCGCTCCAGCACGAACGCGCCGTTGATCGACACCGTCTCGCCGGGCATGTCCGGGGCGTTGAACGAAATCTCTTCGAGCACGCGTTCGAGGATCGTTTGCAGGCGCCGGGCGCCGATGTCCTCCGTGCGCTGGTTGACCTGGGTAGCGATCCGCGCCACCTCGCGCAACCCTTCCTCCAGGAACTCGATCGTCAGGTGCTCTGTCGCCAGCAAAGCTTCGTACTGCTTGGTCAGCGCATTCCGCGGCTCAGTCAGGATCGCGAAAAGATCGCTTTCCGTCAACGATTGCAGCTCGACGCGAATCGGGAACCGGCCCTGAAGCTCCGGGATCAGGTCCGACGGCCGCACACCGTGGAACGACCCGGCCGCGATGAACAGGATGTGGTCGGTGTTGACGGGCCCGTAGCGCGTCATCACCGCCGACCCTTCGACGATCGGCAACAGATCCCGCTGGACGCCGGCCCCGGAGACGTCCGGCCCGGAGTCGCTGTCGTTGGAAATGGTCTTGTCGATCTCGTCGATGAAGACGACGGCGGCGTCCTCGACCCGGCGCATCGCGGTTTCGACCACGGAGTCGAAATCGACCATCCGGTTCGCTTCCTGCTGGGCCAGGATGCGCCGCGCCTCGCGGACCGACACCCGGCGTCGCGTCCGGCGACGGGGCAGGAGACCATCGAGGAATTCGTAAAACGTGTCCTGAAGCTCTTCCGGGTTCCCGGAAATGATCTCGAACGGTGGGGCATCGTCGAAGTCGCCTTCGCCATCGAGTTCGATCTCGACGGTTTCGTCCTCCATCGCCTCCTGGTCCAGCAACTGGCGCAACCGCTTCTGCTCCCGCCGGCGGCGGCGATCGAGCGACTGGGCCTCGCGTTCGGCTCGGTCCTCGTCGTCGAGGCCGTCGTCTTCCGCCCGGCGGGACGAACGCAAGGGCCGGCGGCTGAGTTCCTGCTCGGAAAGGATCTCGGTCAGGCGCTCGACCGCAAGCGCCGCCGCCTGTTCCTTGACGCCTTCGGTGCGCTCGGCGTGGATCATCGAGATCGCGATCTCGACCAGGTCGCGAACGATCGATTCGACATCGCGCCCGACGTAGCCAACTTCGGTGAACTTGGTCGCTTCGACCTTGAGGAACGGGGCGTCGACGATGCGGGCCACGCGGCGGGCGATTTCCGTTTTGCCGACGCCGGTGGAACCGATCATCAGGATATTCTTGGGCTGGACTTCCCGGCGCATTTCTTCCGGCAACTGCTGACGGCGGTAGCGATTGCGCAGGGCTACGGCCACGGCGCGTTTGGCGTCTTCCTGGCCGATGATGTAGCGATCGAGCTCGGCCACGATCTCCTTCGGCGTCAGGCTCTCGGCGATCGTCGGCTCCGACGAAAAATCGCCGGGGATGCGCACCGACTTGTCCTTGCCGGCAGGTTTTCGGGCAAGTTCCGCCATTACCGCGCCTCCTCGCCCGGGTCGCCAGACTCCGCGTCGTCCGCCGCCGCTTCACCCTGAACGACCTCGACCGAAATGTGATCGTTGGTGAAGATGCAGATCTGGGCCGTCACCTCCATCGCGGAGCGCACGATTTCCTCCGCCGTCAACTCGGTCTTAAGCATCAGCGCTTTCGCGGCAGCGGTCGCGAACGGGGCGCCGGCGCCGATCGCCAGCACGCCGTCGTCCGGCTCGATCACATCGCCTTCGCCCGACAGCAACAGCAGCGATTCGCTATCGGCGACGATCAACTGCGCTTCCAGCCGCCGCAGGTAGCGATCGGTCCGCCACTCCTTCGTCAACTCGACGGCCGCCTTGCGCAGGTTGCCATCCCACGATTCCAATTGCGATTCGAATTTGGCGAAGAGGGTCAGGGCGTCGGCGACGGCCCCGGCAAACCCCGCCACAACCTGGCCGTCGTAGAGCGTGCGCAACTTGCGCGCGTTGTGCTTGAGCACGACGTCGCCGATGGTCACCTGTCCATCTCCTGCCAGCGCCACGTGGTCGCCCCGCTTGACGCCGACGATCGTGGTGGCGTGGGCCCGGGGATAGCGTTCATTGTTGTTCATCAAATGGTTCACCATGAGTTCCGTCCGGAGCTCCGGACCGAAACGGTCGTACAGCCTGTCGATGGCAGCTGCTGCCACACAGCATGACCGGGAACCTTGTGCGCCACAAGCCTCCCGGTCGATCGCTGTTGAGGTTTGTCGGAGTTGGTTCAGCGCTGTGCCTGCAACCCGTTGTCATTCCGAGCTGGCCCTGCGGGCTGCGAGGAATCACGAACCTGCCAAAGCGGAGAAACGAAGATTCCTCCTTCGTCGGAATGACAATCGGTGGGCGCCGCTCGGTACTGCCATCCTGCGCCAACCCCCGACCGGCGAGAGACCCCTCGACTACGCTCGGGGTGACGTAAAGGTGACGTACATGCGTCAGTCGCCGGCCTTCGCGAGCAACTGCCCGGCGTAGGTGCAGGCCGAGCACTTGACCGAGGCTCCACGCCCGACGTAGACGAGGAACGAGCCGCATTCGGGGCAGGGATCGCCGGTTGGCTTGTTCCACGAAACGAAATCGCAGCCCGGATACCGGATGCAGCCGTAGAAGGTGCGGCCCTTCTTGGAACGCCGCTCGACGATCTCGCCCTCCTGGCAGGTGGGGCAGGGAACGCCGATCTTGGTCAGCAACGGTTGGGCGTTGCGGCAATCGGGAAACCCGCTACAGGCCAGGAATTTGCCGTAGCGCCCGAGCTTGATCACCATCGG
>JBGTNF010000222.1:0-4896 GCA_041743205.1 Thermomicrobiales bacterium
CCCGCAATGCGTAGTTGAACTGCCGCTCCGCGCCCAGCGTGGTGTGCGGGGCGTCGCCGATCTTGCGTCCACAGGCGGAGCCCGCCGTGTGCCCGGGATAAACGACCAAGGGGTCGTCCAGCGGGGCCAGCCGCTCGGTGAGCGATGTGTGGAGTGCTTCCGCCAGGTTCCGGGTCTGGTCCTCGCCCAGCAGGTCGGGCCGGCCGACCTCCCCAACGAACAGCGTGTCGCCAGAAAAGAGCGCCACCGGATCCTCGCTCGCCACCTGGTCGAACAGCAGGTAGGCTGCGAAACTCATGTGCTCGGGGGTGTGGCCGGGTGTCCACAGCGCCTTGAGCGTCAACGCCCCAACCGCGATCTCGTCCCCGTCATCGAGCGGCTGGTGCGGGAACCCGGATTCGCCCAGGCGGCTGGCGTGGATCGGGGCGCCAGTGGCGGCCGCGAGTTCCAGCGCCCCGGACACGAAATCGGCGTGGACATGGGTTTCGAGGATCGCCACGATCCGGAAACCCCGCGTTCGGGCCCATTGGAGGTACTCGTCCACATCGCGACGCGGATCGATCACCGCCACCTCGCCCGCCCGCTCGTCGGCGACGAGATAGGCCACCTGGGCCAGGCCCGGCGTATACACGCGATCGATGATCATGCGAGCGATCCTCCGGCACAAAATGAACGACGGCAAATGGAAAGGACCCGGCTCCCATTATTATCCTCCCGAATGCAACCAGTCTCAGGCGGCCGGCATGCGGTCGTCGAGCGGTTCCAGGGGCGAGGCGACCAGCCGCCGCTGCCCGGCGAACCACCCCGCCCACAGCGTGGGCACCAACGTGAGCCCGATCATCGCCACCGATGCCTGCCAGCTGCCGGTCAGGTCATGCAGCGCCCCGAACAGGAACGGCGCGGTCGCCGCCAGCGTGTAGCCGATCGCCTGCGCCATGCCCGAAAGCACCGAGGCGTGAGCGGTGTCGGGCGAGCGCAGCACGATGAACATCAGCGCCAGGCTCAGCGACGAGCCGCCGGCCACCCCGAACAGCACCATCCAGAGCAGGGCGTAGGCGGCCGGCGCCAGCAGCAAGCCAACGATCGAGACCGCCCAGCAGGCGACCAGCCCCACCACCAGCGCGCGCTGATCGGGCAGTCTCTGGGCAACCACCGGCACGGCGAAGGAGAACGGCAGACCGGCCAGGTTGCAGATCGACCACATCAGCCCGGCCCGCTCGTCGGAAAGCCCGGCGTCTCCGAGAAACGTCGCCATCCACGATCCCAATCCGAAGTAGATGAAGGATTGCAGTCCCATGAAGAGGCTCACCTGCCAGGCGAGCCGGTTGCGCCAGAGGCGGGGCGCGGCGATCGCGCGGGATCAGCACGACCACCGCCAGCAGCGACGGAATCGCGAGCAGCGCCAGCGTTTCGCGCCAGTCAAGCCGGGTCCGCAGGTGGATCGGGGCCATGATCCCCGCCGCCAGCGATCCGCCGCCGGCGATGCACATCGTGTACACGCCAGTCATGAGGCCGGTGCGGTCCGGGAAATCCCGCTTGATCACGGCCGGCACGAGCACGTTGGCGAGCGCGATCGAGGCCCCGATCACGAGCGTTCCGAGGAAGAGCATCGTCAGTGGCGGGGCGAGCCGGATCAGGATCCCGATCGTGAGCCCCACCATCGTCAGCCAGATCACGAGATCGATCCCGAACCGCCGGGCGAGTTTCGGGGCAACCGCCGCCAGGGCCCCGAAGCAGATCACCGGGAGCGTCGTCAGCAAGCCGGCGAGCGTCGTGGAGAGGCCGGTTTCGTCGCGGATCGCTTCCAGCAACGGCCCCACGGCCACGATCGAGGCGCGCAGGTTGAAGGCCGCCACGGCGATGCCGATCGCCAGCGCGGGCAGGAGCAATCGGGATGGACTGCGGAAGATGATCAAGGACGTTCGATCTGGTGGGTAGCCGCGATTCTTCGCGATCGGCCGTGGACCCGACCTCGGGTTCGGCCCGGATCATGGCCCTAACTGGGCCGTGGCGGCGTCTGCCTGCACCAGTTCCGGAAACATCACGGGTGAAGGTTGGCAAGCGGGCGATGATGGGCTGTTCCTTGTCAGGACGCCCTTGACTCGAACACGCCAACAAGAGGGGCGGCGTCCTCCGTATGGCCGTGATGGCGAGACCATCTTACCTGTAAACGTCGCGCCGGTGGCCGATCTTGACCACCCTCACCACCACCTCGTCCTGAAGCTGGCACACGAGTCGACAATCGCCGACGCGGTATCGTCAGAAACCAGATCGTGTTCCGGTGAGCGCCTTGCCCCGATCTCGTGGATTGGGAAGCGCACTCACCTCGTCCAGGCAGGCGACGATACGAGCTTGCCAGGTGCGATCGATCTTGCGCAGCGCCTTCTCGGCCGATGCGTCGAATTCAACCCGCCAAGCCAAGGTTTCGCTTGACCTCCTCAAGCGGAATCGATGGGTTGCCCTCGGCGATGACCGCCTCGGCGTCCCGGATATCTTCCCGATCCTCTAACCATTCGACCAGCGCTTCACGGGCAACACTCACCTTGTCCCGACCGGATGCCTGGGCGATTTCAGTCAGCTCATCGTCGATCTTGCGATCGATGAGAAGGGTGATTTCGCGCGTATCCGCCATGCTGTACACCTTTTCCGAAGATCACATCGTCCACTCATGGTAGCACCGGTCCTGACGGCTGTTGAACGATGGAGGCCCGCAGCCCCCAGGTCGTTGCACATACGCTCGGATGAAAATCTGGCGTTACACCTCGTCCCACATTGCGACGCAGATCGAGGCGCGCAGGTTGAAGGCCGCCACGGCGATGCCGATCGCCAGCGCGGGCAGGAGCAATCGGGATGGACTGCGGGAGGTGGTCAAGCTGGTTCGATCTGGTGGGTAGCCGCGATTCTTCGCGACCGGTCGTGGACCCGACCTCGGGTGCGGCCCGGATCATGGTACCCGCTGGGACAGTGATCCGCCGGCGCCTCTTCCGTTCATCCAACAGATTCGTCCGCGCGCACGAGTGACGTTCCCCGCCGGTTCGTCCTGGCCCTATCGCACGTGACCGAACACACGCCCAATGGGGGCTCACCACCGGCCATCTTTCCCTCCTTTCAACCAACCTCGTTCATGGCTGCTATGGAGATCGAGGGGCTCCCACGTCCGTCATTGGAACCCGACTCACTGACGATCGGTGATCACGTCGCCGCAAACATCCGGCGCCGGGCCCAGCGCCTCGCCAATCCAGAGAGCGAAAGTTCCATGCGCGCGCCTGGTCGACGCGTCCCCCGACAAACAGGTCCTGATCGGCGGCTGTCACGTCGCTCGATGGTTCGAGCGGGTGGCGCGGGCCTGGCCATGATCGGGTTGGCTGGACAACAGCCCGGCGCCGCGCGGAACGGCGCGCCACCAGGGGCCTCACCGGTCGATACGGTTTCCTTTTCGATGGAAGACCAGGCCGCCTTCGACGCCGTCGTCACCGCCGGCCTGGCCGAAACGGGCGCCCCCGGCGCCCTGGTGGGCATCTGGTATCCAGGCCGGGGCGACTGGGTCCATGCCGCCGGTTTCGGCGACCTGGAGATGTAGAGTCCGGTCAGGGTCGACGACCACATCCGCATCGCCAAAACGTTCGTCGCGACGGTGATCCTGCAACTGGTCGACGAAGCCGTACTCAATCTCGATGACGCCCTGGAGTCGTACGTCCGTGGTGTGCCCAACGGCCGCGCGATCACGATTCGGCAGGTGCTTGGCATGGACGCCGGCATCGCCGATTTCATCTACGATCCGGTCATCTCGGAGGATTACGTGGCCGACCCGCTCCGGCCATTCACCCCGGAGGACGCGCTAGCGATCATCCAGGCGAGCACGCCGGATTTCCCGCCCGGCGAACGGGTTCAGTACTCCAACAGCAACTACGTCCTGCTCGGGTTCATCGTCGAGCAACTTACCGGCCAGACGGCTGAGGCCGCCATCGCCGAACGCATCCTCGAACCGCTGGGTCTGGCGAACACCAGCTTCCCGACCACGGCCGACCTGCCGCAACCGTTCCTGCCCGGGTACGCCGAGGGGGTCGAGGGTGGGGAGCTGCGGGACGTGACGCGGTCGAACCCGGCTATCCCGTGGACCTCCGGCGCGATGATTTCGACGTTGGCGGACCTGCGGGTCTGGGCCAGGGCCCTCGCCGGCGGCGCGCTGCTCGCGCCCGATACCCGGTCCGCCCGCCTGCAATTCGCTTCCATCGCAACCGAACCGATCGAGGTTGGCTACGGGCTTGGCATCCTGAGCATCAACGGCCTGATCGGCCACAACGGCGGCATCCTCGGGTACAGCTCCTGGATGATTCACGCCGTCGAGGAGGACGCCACGGTGGTGGTCGTCACCAACCGCGCCGGAGCCGAGGGCGGCACGTCCGATCCGATCTTTTTCCAGCTCGTCAGCCTGCTTTTCCCCGATCGGTTCGCGGCTCTTGCGGCCTTGGCGGCCACCCCGGAAGCATCGCCAGGCCCCTGATCCGAGGAGCCGGGTTGGTGACCGATCACCGCCTTGGCGCCAGGCAAGCAAAACGTGCCTCGCCGGGCAAGCGGCCCGCCAACCCGGCTAGAATGACCACAGGCAACGCCCCGTTCTTCGGGGCAGGTCGTTCCCTCGCACGCGGAGCTCCGGGAGGCGCCAATGTCCACCTCCACTCCATCGGGCGCCGGCTACGTGCGAAACGGGAACGTGCTGGCGCCGGTCATCCCGCTGGCCCAGCGAACGCTGATCTCCCCGCCGCAGCCGCTGACCCGATTCGTCGGCCGCGAGGGCGATATCGCCGCGGCCCGCGCGTACCTGCTGCATCCCGATCTCCGGCTCCTGACGCTGGTAGGCCCCGGCGGCATCGGCAAGACCCGCCTCGCCCTGAC
>JBGTNF010000223.1:0-5055 GCA_041743205.1 Thermomicrobiales bacterium
ATGTAGCTGGCAGCCTGTTCCGGCGAGGATCGGCGACCGGCGTCCCGCGCCGCGGCCAGGGCGTAGGGCACTCCCGCTGCAGCGCCCGGAACGGCCATCGAGATGTGGTAGTGCGCGGCCAGGGCCGGAGCGTAGAGAAGCGGGGCGTCGGCATGCACCTGTTCGAGCGACCGCGCCAGGGCGCGGTGCAGGCGAACCCGGCGCGACGGGCTCCAAGCATCGTAAAGCGCCCGGCGCACCAGCGCGTGCTGGAAATCGTAGCGTTCGGCGCCTGTTCCGGTCGGGGCGATCAGCCGGGCCGCCAGCGCCTCGTCGAGCGCGTCGAGCAGCGTCTCCTCGTCGAGCGAGGTCAGCGCCTGCAGCACCGGGAAATCGAACCCGTCGGTGCACACGGCGGCCAGCCGGAGCATGCGCTGGGCCGTCGTCGAGAGGCGAGCCAGGCGGTGCTCGACCACCTGCCGCAGGCTCTCGGGAATCGTCAACGTTTCGAGGTGCGGCAACGGCGCCCCGGAGACATGGCCGATGCCGCCTTCCTCGGCCAGGCTCCGGGCGATCTCGTGGACGAAGAAGGGATTACCGCGTGTTGCCTCGCTGACCAGCCTGACCACAGTGTCCGGGGCTGGCTCGCCCCAGACGTCGCGCATCAGCTGGTCCACATCGTGGTCAGGGAGGCCGTGGAGCGCGATCTCCTCGAACCACGCCTCCCGCCGGAGTTGGGCGAGCACATCGACCAGGCGCCCAGGCCCATCGACATAATCATCGCGATAGGCAACGAGGATCAGCAACGCTGCCTTGCGCGACCGGCCAAGATGCAGGAGCACCCGCAACGAACCGGGATCGGACCACTGGATATCGTCGAGCACCACGAGCAGGGGCCGGCGCTGGCTCAGGTCGTCGAGACAGCGCACGATGGCGTCGGGAATCCGGAATCGCTCCTCCTGGAGGCTCAGGTTGGCGGCGGGGGCCAGGCCCTGATACACGTGGGCGAGCCGGGGCAGGATCGGCGCCAGCGCATGGAACCATTCCGGCGGACTGTGGGAGGACGAAGGCCACTCTACTTCAGCCATCGCCTCGCCCAAAATCTCCGCCCAGGCGTGGTACGACGGCTGCCAGTCGCCCTCCAGCATCCGGGCCGACAGCACCAGGAACCCGTCGCGGCGCGCGTGGTCCGCCACCTTCCGCATCAGGAGGGTTTTGCCAATACCGGCTTCCCCGGAGAGAGCCACCAGGCCGGTCCGCCCTTCGCGGGCAGCCTTCAGCCGGGCCAGGACCCTCTCGAACTCCTGGGTCCGGCCAACCACCATCGGGTTGTCGTTGCCGACGCCGACGGGCGCCGGACGGGATCCCAAGGCATCCTCGTGGTCCGGTTCGGGTTCACGGGGCAGGGCGCCGGGATGTTGAACAGCGGACACGGTTCACGCTCCAATTCCCTCCGGCGGGGCCGGATGGAAGCGGGAAGGTTCCGAACGAACGGGAGGCCGATCGACGCCGCCCAAAGTCCCCGGTGATCCGCCGATTTAGGCGACATTCTAGCAGAACCTGACGTTGGCTCCGGCTCCCCGCCGATCCGGGCGGGTGAATCGTGGACCCGGAGCGGCGATACTCCTGGCAGCGTGCCGCCGACGTATCAGAAGGTTTTTCATGCAGGCGTTTGCCTACCATCCCGCCACGTCCCTCGACCCGCCCGCCTCGTTGATCGGGACGATCGTGACCCACGCCGTCCGGGTTCCCGGCGGGGGCCGGTTGCGGAAGGGGCAGGTCTTGGCAGCGAGTGACCTGGATGCGCTGGCCCGGCTCGATGCGCCGATCCACCTGGTCAGGCTCGACGACGGCGACATCCATGAGGACGAGGCCGGGCGCCGGCTCGCCGGGTTGATCGCCGGGCCGGGGTTGGCCATTCGTGAACCGGTCCAGAGCCGGGTCAACGTGATCGCCGCCCACAAGGGCCTGCTGCGGGTCGACGCCGGGGCAGTGCAGGCGATCAACGGACTCCCCCCGGTGGGCGTGTTCACCGTGCTCGACCGGCTGCCGGTGGTGCCTGGCAAGATCGTGGCCGGGGCCAAGATCGCCACCGTCGCCATGCCCGGGCAGGTCCTCGACGACATCGCGGCGATCCTGGACGACCGCGCCCAGCCGGTGCTGGAGGTGAAGCCGTACCTGCCGCATCGCGCCGGTGTGGTGGTCACCGAGGGCCTGGCCGAGGGACTCCGCGACCAGTTCGAGGCGGCGGTTCGCGCCAAGGTCGAGTGGTACGGCAGCACCCTGATCCGGTTCGACTACGTGGCCAACGACCCGGACGCAGTTTCGGCGGCGATCGAGGGCCTGCTCGGGGACGGGGCAAACCTGCTGCTGACGGCGGGCGGCAACATGATGGACCCGCTGGACGCCGCGATCCTGGCGATGCCGACAGTTGGGGCGGAAATCGTTCGCCTCGGCGCGCCGGCTCACCCCGGCTCGATGTTCTGGCTCGCCGAGATCGCCGGCGCCGCGATCCCGATCGTGAACCTGGCCTCGTGCTCGATGTACTCGAAAGCGACCGTCGCCGACCTCGTGCTGCCGTGGGTGATGGCCGGCGAAACCGTCACCGCCGCCGACCTGGCCTCATTGGGTTACGGCGGCCTGCTGGACCGCGACATGGGCTGGAGGTTCCCGACCTACGACCTGGACGCGGTCGACGAGCCGGACGAGACGTAGGGCCGGGGTACACTTCGAGTTGAGCGGGTCAGTCATTACGCGGTCGGGCGACACGATGTTGTCCGATCGATTCTGAACAATCGTAGGGCTGCGGCAGCGAAGCGAGCCTTGTGTCCGCCCGTGCTTGGATAGGACCAATTCCCTTCGCCATACCGGCTTCGCGACGCAACGCGGCGGTTATTCGCACCCTCATCCAAAGGACTGCCGCGAAACCAGGGCCGAGACAAGCTCGGCAGCCCTACCAGACGCTTGACTGCCTACAGTGCTCACCTGAGGTTCTTGTCGATCCATGGATCCCACAGCCACCCGCTTGCATGAGCCGGATACGTACCAGCAGGCGGTGATCGCCTCGACCGAGCGATCGATCCGCGTGCTGGCGCCCGCCGGCTCGGGCAAAACCGAAACGCTCGCCCGCCGCGTCGGGGCCCGGATCGCCGCCGGCGTGCCGGCCCGCGAAATCCTGATCCTCACCTTCGACAACCAGGCCAAAGGCGCCTTCCAGCGCACGTTGCAGCGGCTGGGCGTCCACGGCAACGTCGAAATCCGCACCCTCAACGCGTTCGGCCTCCGGATCCTGACCCAGGAGTTCCCGGAGATGCGGTCGCGCACCGGGACCCTCTTCTACGGCCCGCAGGAACCTCTGCTCGTGACCTTCGTCGGCGACCCGTACCTCGGCCAACTGGTCGAACTCTTCGGCACGCTCAAGAGCCACCTCTTCGATCCCCAGAACATTGCCGGCGAGGCGGGCGCCGCGCTGGAAGCGTGGGTGATCCGCACGTATCGACAGCTCGTTCCGGAAAAATTCCTCAAGGCGCACCCGGAAAAGGCGTTCGCCAAACCGTTCAGCCAGCAGCTCCGGCGCGAATTCGGGAACTACGAAGAATTCCTGCACGGCCGGGGGATGATCGACTTCGAGGACCAGAAACTGCGGTCCTACGCCCTGCTCGAAGGCGCCTCGCGCGTGGCCGATCTGGTCCGCAGCCGGTACCAGGAAGTGATCGTCGACGAGTTCCAGGACATCAACCCGCTCGACCAGCGCCTGATCGACATCATCTCGCGCGACGCCACGCTGGTCATTACCGGCGACGACGACCAGGCGATCTACGGGTTCCGCTGGGCCTCGGCTGAGCACCTGATCCGCCCCAACACCGCCTTCAAGCGGCGTTTCACGTCGTACGAGTTGCGCACCAACTACCGCTGCCCTCCCGCGATCCTGAAGCGCTCCCGCCAGCTGATCGAGCACAACGCCGACCGGGTGCCCAAGAACCCGGTCTCCGGCGTCGCGATTCCCGGCTCGATCGCGATCATCGAGCACGACAGTCGCCTCATCGAAGCGCGCCAGATCGCGCGAACGATCACGGACGCACGGACGGCTGATCCGGACCTGGACTATGGCGAGATCGGGATCCTGACCCGGCGCAACGCCCACCTCGATGAAATCCAGGTCCAGCTCATCGCCGCCGGGATTCCCTACGCGATCCGCGCCGAACGCGACCTGATCGGCGATTGGGAGGCGGTGCTGGCGCTGCTCGATCTCTCGACCGCGCTCCGGCGCGGGAAGAAGGAGGTCGTTACCGACTACCGCGCGGCGATCGGCAACTTCAAGTGGCTGCCGCGCGCCATCCGCATCGACCAGCTGCACCACTTCGGCGGCCTCGCCTTCCCGGAAGTGGAGTTGTCGCTGCGCCAGGCGAACCTGCCCAACCGGACGTTGAAGCAGTTCGTCAGCGCCCTGAGCCAACTCCGCCTGGCGCGGACCATCGAGCTGGAGCTGGGCGTGATCGAGGAGCGGTTCCTCGCCTACAGCGCTCCGGGTAACTCGCGCGCCAGCGCGAAACCAAATGCGAACGCGAACGCGAATGCGGACGACCCGGAAATCGAGGAAAGCTCGCTGGGGTTGCTGCGCAAGATCCTGGCCGGCCGCGAATCGACCCGCGAGGGGTCGATCGAACGCCTGCGCCAGTTCATCTTCCGGGCGATGGACCTCAAGGATGAGACCGGATCGCGGGTCGTGCTCTCCACCTACCACAGCGCCAAGGGCCGGCAGTGGAAGATGGTGGTGCTGCCGTGGGTCTCGGGCCTGAGCGCGCCCGACCCGCTGACCCGCAAGGAGTTCGGCGAGCTCGAATCGGAGCGGCGGCTGTTCTACGTGGCGATGACCCGGGCCGCGGATCGGCTGATCGTGGGCCGGCCATCGGCCGACAGCAAGGAGTGGACGAGCCAGTTCCTCTACGAGGCCGGCCTGGTGCCGCGCCCAAAACCGGCTCCCGCCCGGCCAAGGCAAACCGCCCTGGCAACCCCGTCGCCAACGCCCCGCCGTTCCGGTTCGAGCGCTCCCAAGGCGCCTGCCCGTGCCAAATC
>JBGTNF010000224.1:0-4867 GCA_041743205.1 Thermomicrobiales bacterium
GGCGTGCGTCGACCTGATCACGCACGAGGCCGGCGGCCGCTTCACCGATTGCTGGGGCCGGTTGCACCGGTACAACAAACGCTCGACGGGCATCAGCGGCGGGATCATCGCCAGTTCCGACCCCGACTTCCATCAGGCGCTGCTCGCGGCGGTCGCGCTGGAGCTCCCGGCCAGGATGCCAGCCGAGGACCCGGCTAACGACGGCATCCTGGCCTGACATCCGCTCGATCCGCTTCAAGCGAGTTTCGAGGCAGCCTCGCGGTCCGCCAGCACGATCAGCCGGTCGCCAACCGTTTGCAGGAACGACCCTGGTACATCGGACGAGACGGGGCCTTCGAGCGTTGCCTTGAGGATGTCGGCCTTGGCCGCGCCCGAGACGATGAGCACGAGCAGGTCGGCTCCGAGGATCGTCCCGATCCCCATGCTCATCGCCCGGTCCGGGATGAACTGCTCGCCATCGTAATAGGCGGCGTTCTGATTGCGTGATTCCTCGGTCAGGTCGACGATTCGGGTGCGGGAATCGATCGGCGAACCGGGCTCGTTGAAGCCAATGTGGCCGTTGCGGCCGAGCCCGACGACCGCCAACTTCAATCCGCCCAGCCGCTCGATATCCGCTTCGTACGCGTTGGCGGCCGTTGCGGCCTCGGACGGGTTCGTGGCGAGAGAGGGAATCATGTGAATGTGGTCGGCCGCCAAACCGGCGGGCTGAAGGAACACCTCGTTGAGCCAGGCGGTCAGGCTGGTCTCATCGTCGATGCCTTTGCCCAGGTAGTCGTCCAGGCAAAAGAAATGAACCCCGGCGAAGTTGAGTTCGGCTGCCTGAATCCGCCGCACGAGTTCCTCGTACAGGCCCCGCGGCGTCTCGCCGGTCGGGAGCGTGATCGCGGCGTCCGGATCGTCCGTAACGACTCGCGTGACGACATCGGCAGCCAACCGGCTCACCTCGGCGTAGTCTGCAACAACATGCACGTGCGCTTCCATTCCTGTCCCAACCTCCCTTGTGCTCAACACTTTTCGCAATGAACGTACGCTTTTCCGGTTTCCGATTTGCCTTTGTGACCAGATGTGGCCGGTCGCCGCGTCTGGCTTCCTGTGGCATCGGCATATCATAGGGCTTTGGCTGTGCGATTCGGCCATTCGCCAGAACGCGAAGGAAAATCATGTTCAATTTCTTGACATCGTTGGCAGCGCTCGATGCCTGGGTTGGGGAGGGCGCCACGCCCGGGGCGGCCGCCGCCGTCTGGCATCGCGGGGAAATTGTCGCCTCACATGTCGCCGGGGTGGTGCGGGAAGGTGCGCCGGTCCAACGCGACACGCTCTTCGCCCTGGCGTCGGTGTCCAAGCCGATCACCGCGACGGCGGTCATGGTCGCCATCGATGATGGCAACGTCACGCTCGACACGCCCGTCGCGGCGGTTGTCCCCGAGTTCGGCGAAGTGGAAGACCCCCTGGGCGCCGACGTGCTTCCGCCACTGGAGGCGTTGCGCGATCGGGTGACGATTCGTCACCTGCTGTGCCACACCTCGGGCCTGCCCGAGAACGTGGGCGTCAAGCGGATCCGGATGCGCGATCTACCAACGCTGGACGAGATCGTCGACGCCATGTGCGGCCTGCCCCTGCAATCGGCGCCGGGCTCGACGCTCCGGTACTCCAATGCAGGATTCGCGATTGCCGCCCGCGCGGTCGAATGGGTCACGGGCACGCCCTTTCACGCCTTTCTTCAGGACCGGGTGCTTGGACCGACGAGGCTGTCGGACATCGTGACTCGACCCAGCGACGACCTGGCCGACCGGATCGCTCCCACCGCTGACGCCGCGCACGCCGGAACTCCAGCCGAGAGCTACAACAGCCCGTACTGGCGGGCGTTGGGCATCCCGTGGGGCGGGTACTTCGGGACCCCGGAAGCTTTGGCGACCTTCGCCGGGTCATTCGTTGCGGGAGCTGGCAGTGCGCTCTCCGACGACACCCGCCAGTCGATGATCGTCGACCAAACGGGTGGTGTGCCGGGCGGCGTTGGATCCGCCGGCGTCGAATGGGAACAGGGGGCCTGGGGCCTTGGCTGGGAAGTGGCCGGCGACAAGCGCAACCACTGGACCGGATCGCTTCGATCGCCCCGCACGTTCTGCCACTGGGGCCAATCCGGCACGCTGGTGTGGGCGGACCCGGACCGCGAGCTGGCCCTAGCGGTGTTTGGCAACCGCTCCGTTCACACACCCTGGCCGCTCGTCCCGCCGCGCTGGGCGCGGTTGAGCGACGACGTGGTGCGCGCCGCCGATCGATCCTGACGTCGAACCCAAGCCAGCACGGCGTCGGCGCAGGCGGCCGGCGACCGGCTGGTGGTGTCCATCAGGTCCCAGGTGGGGTTGCCCTCCACGGCGTGGTCGATTAGCCAGGCGTTGAATTGCACCTGGTCGGCGATGAATGAAGGATCGTCGGATTTCCGCCACGCCGGGCGCAAGCGCAAACACCGCTCCTGTTCCGCGGGATCGACGACCAGCGCCAGGTAGTGCGTGGCCCCGATGTACCGGCGTTCGGGTTGCCGTTCGAGCGTGCCGGGCACGAGCGTTCCGCACAGGATCACCGATTGCGGCCCCTGGTGGATGTTCTTGACGAGCCGTAGCCAGGCATTCCAGTAGTGATCGACGCCGCTATCACCCTCGGCATCGATCGCTCCCCAGAGGATGTCGCTTTCCAGGGGCAGCAGGCCTGTTTGGTGGGACATCAGTTCGAGACAGGTCGCCGACTTGCCCGCCCCGCTGGCGCCGGTCACGACGAACAAGGAACGTTGGACGAACGGCAGCCTGACGCCGCACGAGGAGCAGATTACGACGCCCAGGTCCTCCGCGCCGTCGTTGACCACGTCACGCTCGGCTTCGTACATTCCGCAGTTTGGGCACACGTTGTTCACGCTGATTTCCACTCGTTTCGTTCGGGACACGCGACGGGCAAGTATCGTATCCTCATCACGGCTACCCACCCCGTGGATTCCATGCTGCCGAGCGTCGTTGAACCCTGAACTCTGGAGACCAAACCCCTGATGTCACGCCCAGCATCGGAATCCCACCTTGCGCCTCCCATGCTCCCGGCGCATTCACGCGTTCGTTCCCGGCGAATGGCCGTTGCGGCCCTGGCCCTGATCGCGCTGGTCGGCGTCATCGCCTTGCCGCAGTTAGGGCTGGGCGCCGATACGCGAACCGCCGGCGATGTGTCGGTTGCATCCGGTGAGCGCATCACGGACGATCTCTACGTTGCGGCCGGCACGTTCGAGTTTGACGGGCAAGCCGATCGGGACGTCTCCGTGGCCGCCGGTGAAGCGACGATTGGCGGCACGACCGCCGGTTCGGTGCAGCTCGCGACCGGGCAGGCCGACGTCACCGGGGCGATCGAAGGTTCGCTTCGGGTCTTGAGCGGAACCGTTCGCATTTCCGGCTCGGTTGAAGGCGATGTCCTGATGGCCGGTGGCCAGCTCGATTTGACGAGCAGCGGCGCAATCGGTGGGGATCTCATCGTCGCCAGTGGCACGATCGATATCCGCGGAGACATTGCCGGCGAAATTTCCGGGTACGCGATGCAAACCACCCTGGGCGGCGTGCTCCAGGGTGGAGTCGATGTCGGCACGAGCGATCTCGAAATCCTGAATACGGCGCGCATTGCCGGGCCGGTCGAATACACCGGGCGCCAGGAAGCGGATGTCGACGCCAACGCCCAACTCGCCCAGGGCGTCGACCAACGGGAAGTCGATCCCTGGGGAGATGGCGACAACCCGCTGGCCCGGGCGTCAGGCTCGCTGCTGCGGACGATGTGGGCACTGGTGGCGGGAGTCCTGCTCGTCATTGCGGCCCCACGGCTGGTGAATCAGCTTGGGGCGAACGGGCGGCGGGTGCTGCGCTCCCTGGCCGCTGGCGTCGCGGCCCTGGTCGTCGCGCCGATCGTCGCGATCGTCCTGATGGTCACGGTGATCGGCATCCCGGCCGGGCTCATCCTGCTGACGATCCTGGGCGTTGCGCTCTACCTCAGCCAGGTCGTGGTGGGCACGACGATCGGCCGGTTCATCCTGCCGGCCAAATGGAACGACGGCAGCCGCGGATACCACCTGTTGGCAATGACGCTCGGCGTGGTTTTACTCGGCGGGCTCCGTCTCGTGCCCGTTCCGTACTTCTATCCGCTACTCAGCATCGTGATCACGATCTGGGGCGTGGGCGCCAGCCTGCTGTTGCTGGGCGTCCTCAACCGGCAGGGTACAGGGACGGCGGCGTAGTAGTCTGACCACCGCATCGAGGCGCCTCTCCAACCGTCATCCCGAGCTTGCTCGGGATGACGGTTGAGGAGCGTGGTGGGAACACGGTACATCAGGGTGGACGGACTCCTGAGGACTGGCCACTTCCTGTCACGCAAACGTCGCCGGCGTTTGGCCCGCCCGGTCGATGGCGTTGAAGAGAACCCGGAACGTCCCGCGCGCCTGGGCCCGGAAATAGGGCCGGAACCCGGCCAGCACCACGCGGCCATCCCCATATTTCACATCGAGCAGGGCGCCCTTGCCTTCGATCTTTTCCCAGCCGTTGATCCAGCCGCTGAGCCGGGGGTTGGATCGTGGGTACCGGCCCACGGTCGTCACATCCCTGTCGCCGCTCGCGAACGCCAGGCTGTCCATGAAGAGCACCGCGGTCTCGCGCGGCAGGCCGTAGCCAAGCGGATGGGCGGCGTCGATCACCACCCGCAGCAGGGAACCGGGGCAGGAGAACTGTTCCCGGGGCACATCGCGCAGCGGGCGTTCGACCGGCAACGCCAGGGCGTCGATCACCGCCCCGGCGGCGCGGTCGATCGCGATCAGGTCGCCGCCTTCGGCCACGAACCGCCGGAGCGCGTC
>JBGTNF010000225.1:0-4956 GCA_041743205.1 Thermomicrobiales bacterium
CCAAGCCCGCGCGGCAACGTGCTGTTTTCCCGCGGCCAGAGCGAAAATCCCGAACTCACGTGGGCAATCAATGCGCAATCCGGCGCCGAGATCGACCTGGTCCAGGCCGTGGTTGACTCCTTCATCGAAGGCAATCCCGGCTACCGCGTGACCGTGCTCAACTACGATCCGATCACCTACGATCAGATCCTGCTGACCGACGTTTCGGCCGGCACCTTGCCTGACCTGTTCGTCAGCGCCGACGTTTTCACCAAACCGTTCTTCGATTCCGGGTTGACCGCCGACCTGATCCCGCTGGCCGAATCGACCGGCTTCGACCTGAACACGTTCGACGAGAAGTTCCTGGCGCTTGGCGAATACGAAGGCAAACTCGGCTTCCTGCCGCGCGCCGCCGACGTTGTAGTGACCTACTACAACAAGCGGATGTTCGATGAAGCGGGCGTGCCTTACCCGGCGTCCGACTGGACCTACGGCGACATGCTGGCCGCCGCTGAAAAGCTGACGATCAAATCGGCTGATGGCGCGACGACGCAGTACGGCGTAGCCGCAAGCTACTCGTGGTGGGCGTACTGGGTGCCGATGGTGATCGCCGAGGGCGGGCAAATCCTTTCCGAAGATAACACCGAAGCCGCGTTCAATTCGCCCGAAGGTCAGCGCGCCTGGGGCTACATCTTCGAAGGACTTTCCAACGGGTGGTTCGCGCCGCCGTCTGTCCAGCAGGAAATGGGCGGCGACGGCGTGCCGTTCAACGTCGGCCTAGCGGCGATGACGTTCACGGTGCGGGCAGTGGTTCCGACCTTGCGCAGTCAGCTGACCGACGATTGGGATGTCCAGCTCGTGCCGCAGGGTTCGGCGCGTCGATCGACTGGCATGGGGGCGATGGGATACGCGATTTCGTCGCAGTCCGAGGATCCAGCCGCTGCCTGGAAACTCCTGGAGTACGCCTATTCCGAAGGCATGACGTTCTTCATGGAATCGTACCTGGTGGTGCCGCCGATCACGACGTTCTACGAAGACCCGGCCTGGCGCGACCTGCCGGGTCCGCCGTACAACAACGAAATCTTCGTGACCGCGACTGAAGACGCGATGCTCCCGCCGCCATTGCCGTTCTACAGCACCGGCAACTTCCGGAAGGCGATGGAAGACGGCATCGACGCGGTGCTGCTGGGGCAGATGTCGCCGGAAGACGCGGTCAACAACATGGCCGCCGAGGCGACGCGCTCACTGCAGGCGGGCTAATCGCCAATTGCCGGGAGGCGCCGGTGACCGGGGCGCCTCCCACCGCATCTCGGGTGAATCAACGACTCGACGTCATCGGTGATTGGGAGAGACGGTTTGTCGATGCAGGGTTCGATCACCGGGGCGCCTCAGGCATTGCCGATGGCCGAGGTCCGAGGCAAGAGCGGGCGCAAGGAGACCAAGGACTGGCGGGCCGGATTGTGGGCGCTGGTTTTCCTTGGTCCCAACCTGGTGCTGTTCCTGCTGTTCACGGCCTACCCGGTCGTCTATGGCCTGTACCTGAGCTTCTTCGACTACAGCGTGCTCACGCCGGCCGTCTACGTCGGCCTCGACAACTACCGCACCTTCTTCCAGGATCCGCTCTCGGCCAAGCTGGTCGGCAACACCTTGACCTTCGCAATCGGCGCCGTGATTCCATCGATGATCCTGCCCTTGCTGATCGCGGTGCTCCTCAACAACGCCGGCTGGACCCGGCTCTGGCGGGGACTCTACTTCCTGCCGCTGGTCACCTCCGGCGTGGCCGCCGCGGCGGTCTGGAAATGGCTCTACGCCAAGGATTTCGGCCTCGTCAACTATGGCTTGCGGCAACTCGGCCTCGAACCGATCGACTGGTTGTTCAGCCTGGATTGGGCAATGCCGGCGGTGATCATCATGACCGTCTGGCTGTTGCTACCGTTCAACATCATCCTCTACACCGCCGGTCTCCAGGAGATTCCGCGTGATTACTACGAAGCGGCGCAGATCGACGGCGCCTCGCAGTGGCGGCAGTTCCGCGACATCACGGCGCCGCTGATTACGCCGACCACGTTCTTCGTGATGTTGACGACGATGCTGGGCGTCCTCTTCGGCGGGTTCGACACGATCAACGTGATGACCCAGGGCGGTCCGTTGAATGAAACGAACATCCTGATCTACGACATCTACCAGAACGCCTTCCAGTATTTCCGGATGGGTTATGCCTCGGCCCAGGCCTACCTGCTGTTCGTCGTCGTCTTCCTCTTCACCATTCTCAATTGGGTCCTGCAAAAGCGATGGGTGCATTACTCATGACGAGCCGAGGCGCCGCGGCGCCGACCCTGGCCCCGCCCGATTCCCGACCCCGGCGAGAGCGCAACCGAAGGCTGATCAGCACGACACTGATCCTGTTCGCGCTGACGGTGGGCGCCGCGATCAACCTGGTCCCGTTCGCCTGGATGCTTTCGACCTCGTTCAAGAACAACGCCCAGGCCTTCAGCTATCCCCCAACCTGGATCCCCGAGCCGTTCGTCTGGAACAATTATGTCGATGCGTTCCAACGCGTGAACGGCCGCGTCTTCTTCAACACCGCCTTCTTCTCGATCAGCATTGTGGTGCTCCAGGGGCTGTTCGCGACGATGGGCGGCTTCGCCTTCGCCCGCATCAACTTTCCCTACCGGAACGTCATCTTCCTGATCTACCTGGGCACAATGATGATCCCGCCCCAGGTGACGTTGATCCCGACCTACATCGTGGTCGTCGAGTTCGGTTGGGTGAACACGTATCAGGGCATGATCCTGCCGATCGTGGCCCAGGCGGCGTTCGGCACGTTCCTCTTCCGCCAGTTCTTCCTGAGGCTCCCGGACGAGATGTACGAAGCGGCCCGGCTGGACGGCGCCAACTACTGGCAGCAGTTCTGGAAGTTCACGCTGCCACTCGCCCGTCCCGTGATCACGGCCTACAGCATCATCACCTTCCTGACGGCCTGGAAGATGTACCTCTGGCCGCTGATCGTGGTGCGGTCGCCCGAGCTCAAGGTGCTGCCGATGGCGATCGCCGAACTGAGCGGCAACGCCAGCCAGGATCGCGGCGTGATGATGGCCGCGGTCGCGCTCTCGATCCTCCCGATCCTGATCTTGTACATCGCCGCCCAGCGGTGGTTCGTCGAGGGCATCGCGATGTCCGGCCAGAAAGGGTGACGACCGTCGTGGCTCAGCCCGAACACCAGCTTCGGTTCGCCTACAGCACAATCAATTGGGGAGCGACCTGCGACATCCCCCAGGCGCTCGCCGATGTCCGCGAGGCTGGATGGGGCGCGGTGGAACTCTTCGGCCACTCGCTCGACCTGCTCGGCACCCCAGCCAGCCTGATTGCCGAGTTAGGGGGCCTGGCCCCGGCGACGCTCTTCGCCGGCATCGAGCTTCCCGAATCGGTAGTGCAGCGAACGAAACTGCGCAACCAGGTTCGGTTCGCGTCGGAGATCGGGGCCAGCCATTTCGGACTGGTCGGCGGCGCCCGGTTGCGCTGGCGACCGCCGGAGACCGCGGAGTACGATGCGCTGGCCGCGCTCTGCGAGGACCTGGCGACGTTCGGCGATTCGGTCGGGGTCACGGTCAACTACCACCCGCACGTCGCCTGCACGATCGAGAGTTCGGAAGAAATAGAGATTCTGATGCGTCAAACGACAAGCCTGAAACTCTGTCTCGACGCCTCCCACATTGCCCTCGTTGGCGAAGACCCGGTGACGGTGCTGGACGCCTGGTGGGATCGCCTTGGCTACATCCATCTCAAGGATTGGGGCTACGGCAAGTTCGCCGAGCTCGGCCGGGGAACGATCGACATCGACTTCGCGGGCATTCTCGCCGAGCTAGTCCGGCGGCGGTTCGATGGGTGGGTTGTGCTGGAACAGAGCCAGAGCGACGTTTCGCCCCTCGAAAGCGCCCGGATCAACGCCGCTTACCTGAAAGGCCTTGGCTATGACCTTGGATAGGACGAGAGCAGACCAACGATCGTGGCCTGCAGAGAGGGAAAGAAATTTCGGAACACCCTTCCCAATCGTCATCCCGAGGAACGAGGGATCCCCCGGCGCAGCCGGTAGTGCGGGTCCCGGAAGGTCGGTACCGGCTGCGCCGGGGCATGTCTCGCAGCCTGCAGGGGCAGCTCGACATGACGACAAGGCTGGGCAATGTTCGAGGGCAAACTCACCTTCGGTCCGCCATATCACAACAAATAAGATTCAACCATGCTAGCGCTAGCGCTCGTTGGCTGCGGGGGGATGGGACGGCGGCACATCGGGGGACTTCGGAAGCTGCGGGACATCGATGCCCTGCCCTGGGAACTGATCGCCGTGTGCGACCCTATGCCGGAGAACGCGGAACTGGCCGCTTCCCTGGCGGAGGATCTCCTGGGCCGCCGGCCCGTTGTTTTCTCCTCGACTAACGAACTTCACGCTCGAGGTCCTCGCCTGGACGCGATGATCGTGACCACCTCGCCTGATCTGCACGCGCCGGTCGGGATCGAGGCGTTGGAGCGTGGCCTCCACGTGATGGTCGAAAAGCCGATCGCGCTCACCGTCAAACAGGGGGCCTCGTTGGTCGCCGCCGCCAACCGCGCCAATCGCAGGCTGGCGGTGGCGGAAAACTACCGGCGCGACCCGATGAATCGCCTGGCCAAAGCGCTCATCGAGTCGGGCGCGATCGGGCCGATTCACCTCTTCATCCAGTCGTCATCCGGGTCCGGCGAACGCGTCATCATCACGCCGTGGCGACACCAGAAGCGATCCGGCGGTATCGTGGTCGACATGGGCATCCATTACGCCGACCTGATGGAATACCTGGTCGGGCCGATCCGGCAGGTGTTCGGGTTCAACGCGATCGTGGACGAGCGACGTGTCGACGAATCCGGAGTGTGGCACGAGGTCGACGCCGAAGACCTCTCGGTCGGCGTGGCCCAGTTCGAGAACGGCGCGATCGGCAACTGGCT
>JBGTNF010000226.1:0-3042 GCA_041743205.1 Thermomicrobiales bacterium
TTGCTGGATGCGTTCGGGCCGGGACATGCCAACGATCGTGTTCGAAATGCGCGGATCGCGCAGCGAGAACTGGAGCGCCGCCGCGGCCAGCGGCACGCCGTGGCGGTCGCAAATGTCCTGGAATCGGAACGCCTGGTCGACGGCGCCGCTCTCTGCCGTCTGATAGGCGTAGCGTGGGTACTGGGCCGGTCCCTTGGCGAGCATCCCGCTGCCGTAGGGCGCGGCATTGAGCACCGCCAGGCCCTTGTCCGCCGCAAGGGTGAGGAGCGGATCGGCGGCGCGGTTGAGCAGGGTGTAGCGATTGTGCGTGATCACCGCGTCGAACACGCCGGATTCGACATAACGGATTTCGAGGTCGATTGGTCCGCTGGCGACGCCAAGGTGGCCGATGAGGCCCTCCTCCTTGAGTGATTGCAGCGTTTCGACCGGACCGCCGGTCGCCCAGGCCGCGTCCCAGGTCGTATTCTCCGCGTCGTGCAGGAACACGAGGTCGATCCGGTCGACCCCCAGATGTTCGAGGCTGCGGTGGAACCGGCGCTTCACCGTCTCACCGGAGTAGTCGCCGTCCGCGTTTTGGCCCTCCTTGGTCTGGAGAAAGGCGCCCTTCGGCAAGCCGCCAAGTTCGCGCAGCGCGAGCCCGACCCGGCGTTCACTCTCGCCGTCGGCGTAGTGAGCCGCCGTGTCCAGGTAATTCAGCGGGCTGGCCAGCGCGGTCAGCACGGTCGAGATCGCGTTTTCTTCCGTCACCTCATAATCGAAGGTATCCGGCATGCTGCCCAGCGGCGCGCAGCCGATCGAGATCGCGGCCACGTCGGGGGCAATCCGCCCCAATGGTCGACGGTTCAACAGGTTGGTGGTCACAGGCGATGCTCCATGATTCCGGCTTCCAGTTCGATGGGGCACTCTCTCGCCTAACGGTCCGAGGCCCCTCCAATGTGGGACATCATACCGTGGACCGTCGGCGATGGGTCCAGACGTCAGTTGCCTGGAGTCGCGTCCGGCGTCGCCTCGCCATCCTCCGGCCGGCTGGCGCCGGACGGGACCTGGCCCTCCGGCGTGGGAGCGTCTTCCACATCGAACGAGGCGCGCACCTCGGTCACCAGTTCGACCGGGACGGCGGGGGCGTCGTTCTCCCAGTTCTGGCGGATGAAGGTCGCGATGGCGGCGATTTCCTCATCCGTATAGGTGGTATCGAACCGCGGCATGCCGCCCCGCCCGTTGAGGATGACGGTGACGAAGTACGTCGGGTCCTCCAGCGTCACCGCCGGGTTGCCGGCCAGCGGCAGGTACACACCCTCGATTCCCTTGCCGTCCGGCTGGTGGCAGGCAATGCAGACATTGTTGAAAATGGCCTCGCCCCGGACCAGCACCTGGTCGTCGACGGCGGGGGTTTGCGAAACTGCCCCTTGCACCTGCATGATCAGTGGCATTCCCACCACGAAGGCGAGCGTCGCGGCAACGCCGAGCACGACCCCGCGCATCCTGGAGATAGGTTTCGTCTTCACGGCTCACGCCTCCTGCCTGGTCGAACGTCGTGGACGGCATCGTGCGTCATCATGCCTGCATCGCCCGGGCGTGAAGTTTCTCGACCTGCATCCAGGCAGCCTGGATGGCCGCTTCGATCCAGCCGTTGCCGTAACTCAGGTGATCGCCGACCAGGTAGATCCGTCCGTCCGGTTCCTGCAGGGTCGGCATGAACTCCTGCCGTGTGCGCTCGGTGTAGCTGGGCCAGGCCCCGAGGCTGTAGGGCTCCAGGTGCCAGGCGACCGAGAATCCCGACATGAACTCCTCCCGCATCTGGGGATGGATCTTGCTGCCGTGGGTCAGCGCCAGGTCGATGCGGTCCGCGTAGGAGAGGGAACTGACGTGCGCCGCGTTCGTCCCGAACGCATACATGCCAAGCATGGTCCCCTTGGTAGCGCCGTAGGCCTCGTCCGGGTAGGCGACGATGCCCAACTCGCCGATGTTGGTGAACGACTGGCCGCCGTATATCCAGTCGTCCTGCTCCCAGAAGCGGCGTTTGAAGCCGAGCCCCGCACGCAACGCCATGTAATAGGGAACGCTCTGCATGGCGGTCCGGAAAGGGCCGGAAAAATCGCCCCGGATCTTGATCAGGACCGAAAGCGGGATATTGCACATGCAGTAGTCGCCTGTGATCTCTTGGGTCTGGCCGGTTGCCTTGTCGAGGTAGACGATGCGCACGCCGTCTTCGGACTGGCGAATCTCCGAGACCTCGCAATTCAGCCGGATGCGATCGCCGAGTGCGACCTGGAACCCGTTGTCGAAGAGTTGCGAAAAGCCGCCCTTCGGTTTCAGCATCGTGGTGTGCCAGTCAGCCTGGGCCGTGGCGGCGAGGTAGCCACCGGCGAAATCCATGATCCCGGTGGCGAAGGGCAGGAGGTCCTGCAACGTGTTGGGTGTCGACAGTTCGCCGTCCGACAACGTGCCGGGCCGGGAGAGGTAGCCGCGATGGTCGGATGGACCGTAGGTCAGGTCGGAGGGGGAGAGGATGCCCCAGTGGATGAGGTAGTCAGTGAGCAGGTCCCGGTCTTCGGCAGTCATCGGCAAGTCCAGGTCTTCCTGGTTCGCTGCCTTGGCGAGCAGCTCGGAGGTGTAGCCGCCCATGTCCGCCTGCAGGTCGCCCAGCCGCATCTTCGTGCCGTTCAGCGGGCCGGCGACGTTCTCGGCGTAGACCCAGTTGTTGAGGCTAATGTTCTTGTGGTCGATCAGCGGGATGTTGAACTGGTTGCAGTAATGGATGAAGCCGCGGTGGAAGAACGGGACGCGGGACGGGCCGGCGTCGTACCACATGTCGTCGTCGTCCCAGTCGCAGGTCTGATCGCCCTTGCCGTACTCGGAGGATTTCGAGCCGCCACGCACCGTGAAGGTGTGGCCGCCCAGGCGGTCGCGGGCCTCGAGCACGGTGACGTCGTAGCCGGCCTGCATCAATTCCCAGGCGGCCGGGCAGCCACCCGGCCCGCCGCCGAGGATGATCACCTTGGCGCCGTTGCCATTGCCGTCCAGTTTCGGCGGGGCGCTCAC
>JBGTNF010000227.1:0-14603 GCA_041743205.1 Thermomicrobiales bacterium
CCAGCCGGTTGCTGGCCCGGCCGGAGAGTTCCGTCCTCGTCGTCATCGGCGCCGGGGCCCAGGCGGTCACCCAGGCGGCCGCCGTCTGCGCCGTGCGGCCAATCGAGCGCATCATCGTGGTCGGCCGTTCGAACGACGGGCTCGAGCGATTCCGGAAGGCAATTGTGCACGATTGGCCGGATCTGGCAGATCGCATCGAGACATCGCTGGATGCATCCACGGCGGCTCCGCTCGCCGACATCATCTGCGCGGCGACGTCGTCACGCACGCCCGTCTTCGACGACGCCGACGTGCGGCCCGGAACGCACATCAACGGCGTCGGTTCGTTCACACCGCAAATGCAGGAGGTCCCATCCGCCACCGTGGCCCGCTCCATCGTGGTCGTCGACCAGTTGGAGCCGGCGCTCGAAGAGGCCGGCGACCTGATCGTTCCGCTCCAGGCGGGGGCGTTCGGGATGGATCACCTCACACGCGAACTCGGCCGGCTGGCCAGCGGCAAGGTCACCGGGCGAACGTCCAATCACGATGTTACGTTCTTCAAAAGTGTCGGCAATGCCGTTCAGGACCTGGCGGTTGGCCGGTTTGCCTACGACGAAGCCATCGACGCCGGCGCGGGCCAGATCGTCACCCTGTAGGCTGGATCCGATCCGTCTTATCGTTTCTTCAACATTCGTAATCGCCGATTCCGGTGGTGAGGATCGGAGTCGGCCGCCGACCGTCCTGGCGGCGGTCGGCGCGACGTGCGGTCAGCCCATCTCACGGCGATACGGACTTCGAATAGACGCTGGACGTTCCGCATAAGTACGTCATTTCGAGCGTCGTCAAGTTGTCGTTTCGAGGAACGAGAAATCTTCAGCGGTGACCTGGCGGGCGATCCGGGATGATGAGTGTTCAAATGGATTTGATCCATGAATCGGGTCGTGCTCGATGCCAAAGGGCCGAGATGACTCGCTTCGCTGCCCTCGCAGGCTCGGGACGGCAGCCCTGCCAGATATCGTCGGCTGCCTACCCGACGTTCGTCCAACGCGAACCGCCCCGGCCAATTGGCCGGGGCGGGTCATTCACGGTTCCTACGTGGATTCCTAATCGGCTGCCAGGGCGACCGGCGCCGCCACCATGGTTCCGTATTTCACGGCGTATTCGAAATCCTCGGGGAACTGCTCGATCATCCCGATCAATGGGACCGGCGCCACCTGGCCCAGTCCGCAGAGCGAAAGCTCGATGATGTGCTTGCTCGTGCGCTGGATCAGCGTCAGGTCGTCCATCGAACCCCGCCCGAACCGGATCCGGTCGAGGATCTCGACGAGCGCGGGATTACCGAGCCGGCACGGGACGCACTTCGCGCAGGACTCGTAGCGGTTGAAGGCGGTGAGGTAACGGGCGAAATCGACGACGCTGACCGTCTCGTCGAAGATCACCCAACCGCCGGACCCAAGCATGCCGCCGACGTCGCCGAGGGAGTCGAAATCGACCGGGATGTCGAGGTGTTCGTCCTTCAATGGCCCCGCCGAAACGCCGCCGGTCTGGACACCCTTGAAGACCTTGCCGTCCGCCATCCCGCCGTAAATGTCGTCGAACAGTGTGCGGAGCGTCATGCCCATTTCGACTTCGACGACCCCGTGCCGGGCCAGCGGACCCTGTACCGTCATCAGCTTGGTGCCCTTGCTGCTTTCGGTGCCGAGCCCGGCGTACCACGCGCCGCCGTTGACGATGATGTCCGGGATGTTGGCCAGCGTTTCGGTGTTGTTGGCCACGGTCGGCCGTTTCCACAGCCCTTCCTCGACCGAGCGAGGCGGCTTGGTTCGCGGCTGGCCGCGCACGCCCATCACCGAGAACATCATCGCCGAGGCTTCGCCGCAAATGTAGGCCCCGCCCCCGGTCCGGACCCGGAAGGCGACGTTGTGTCCGGTGCCGAGGATGTTGGGGCCAATCAGGCCGATGCGTTCGGCGTCCGCCACGGCCTGGCGGAAGCGCCGGATCGCAAGCGGATACTCGCCGCCGATGTA
Source organism: Thermomicrobiales bacterium (assembly GCA_041743205.1). Taxonomy (GTDB): domain Bacteria; phylum Chloroflexota; class Chloroflexia; order Thermomicrobiales; family UBA6265; genus JACCYX01. The sequence goes on from JBGTNF010000227.1 coordinate 2,007, forward strand.
GTTGTAGCCGCGTTCGGCGCCGCAAACGACGCAGGCGATGAGGATTCCTTCGAGGATGCGGTGCGGATCGCACTCGTGCAGGTGGCGATCCTTGTAAACGTTTGGCTCGCCCTCATGGCTGTTGCACACGATGAATTTCGGCGTGACGCGTGCCTTGCGGCCGCTCTCCCACTTGATGCCGGCGGGAAACCCGCCGCCGCCCCGACCCCGTACGTTGGAGGCCGTCACTTCGGCGATCGCTTCCTCGGCGCTCATCTCGAAGAGCACCTTGAAGTACCCGTCATAGGCGCCGCGGGCAATCGCGTCCTCGATCGAATCCGGTTCGATCACCCCGGCGTTGCGGGAGATGATCTGCACCTGGTCCTTGAAGAAGGGGTGGTCGTTCAGTGAAGGGATGGCGCCCAGTGATTCCGAACTGCGGACCCCGATCGCCAGGTCGTTGCGGTCGCCGTTGAAGACAGCCGACACGTCGGACGCCTGGAGCGGTCCGTAAACCACGGGCGGCTCACCAGGTCGGCGAATCTCGATCCACGGCTCCATCCAGAAGGCGCCGTTGCCGCTCACCTCGCGGATGACCGCCTTTCCACCAAGGTCGGCGCGGCACGTGTCCAGCACCTGGAGCGCGCCCTTGGCGATCGAGCTGCTGCCGACCCCAACGCTGACGACCGTCCGGTTGCCTTCCCAGAGGTCTTTCCAGCGGGACTGCGCCTGGGTGCGGAACTGGACGTAATCCGCTTTGGTTTCGAGGCGGGTCAGGTGTTCACTCGGTCGGGCGTGGACCATTGCTCACTTCTTTCTCGTGCATCACGCGATGCCCCTCGATCGCCCGGCGCAGCAGCGAGGTCAGTTCATCAGGGGAGACTGGCCCGTAGTATTCGTCATCGAGTTTGACCACCGGGGCCCAGTCGCACACGCCGAGGCAACCGTTGACGACCTGAATGCTGACCTGCTCGTCCGCAGTGGTTTCGCCGTCGTCGATCCCGAAGCTGGATTGCACTTCCTGCACCAGTGCCTGGGACCCCATGACGTAGCACGCCATGCCGTGGCAGATGAGCATGTGATGGTGGCCACGGGGATCGGTGCGGAAGTCGGCGTAAAAGGTAAGCAGTCCAAAAACGCGATTCACCGTGGTGTTCAGATGATCGGCCACGATCTGCGCGGCCTCGGGGGAAACCCAGCCGAAGTGTTCGTTGACTTCCTGGAGCGCCGACAGGATCAATTCCTGGGCTTCTTCATAGTCATTGAACGTGAAGTGGGAAACGAGTTCACGGACGACTTCCGGATCGATGTCCTGCCGGCCAGTGAAGGGGGCGGGCACGGGAAGCACGGCGTGCGCGGGTTGGGCGTGGGCCACTCGGGGAACCTCCCTGCCGCGTGTGACCGACTCCATCATCGTCCAGCGGCAGTGTGAGAAACGTCACAACTATCGCAGCGAGTATACCAGCCGGAATGGGGCGTTCGGGCTGGTCAAACGCCCCAACTGACACGTCTCGTTCGTTCCTGCCGGGGTTGTACGGGAGGGTTCAGGAATCAAGCAACTTCTTGAAGTCGCCGTCGAACGCATCCAGGAACTGGTACATGTCGACCACGTCGGACGCCGAAACCGGTTCGCCCGAATCGACCAGCGGCGCCTCAGTCACTACTTCGAAGGCGTCGGCTCCTCGGGGGCCGCGAACCGCCTCCTCGCTCAGGCGCCGGAGCGCGAGCTGCGCTTCCTCCGGATCGCCGTCGTTCAGCACGGCGGCGACGAAATTGCGGGCGTGGCAATCGGTGCATTCAACGAGCATGGTCCACATTTCCCGCTCGCGGGAAATTACGGAGATGTCGTCGGAGTGAAACTGGTGATGACAGACGATGCACCGTTCCATGCGTTTGAGGACGATGCGTTTGATGCGAACTTCTGAATCCATAAGTCCTTCCATCGACACCCATGGCGCCGGGTCAGGGCGCCATGGGTGTCAGTTGGAGCGCTTCTTGTCGAAGTCGTCGAGATCGAGGGAGTTGATGAAATCCCGGAACACACCGAGTTCTTCTTCCGATTTGCCGCTCGATGCCGGGTCAGGAGCGTCGCCGGACCCGGCGCGTTCGCCCGGTTCCGATTCCTCGATGCGCTGCGCGATCTCCAGGTCGTCGCCCTCGTCGCCATCCATGGCGACCCCAACCTGGTCCATGATCGAATCCGCCACCAGGATCCGGGCGCTGGTGCGCACGGCGAGCGCGATGGCGTCGCTGGGGCGCGAGTCGAGTTCGATCGTGCGGCCGCCGAGGTCGAGGAAGATGCGGGCGAAGAAGACCTGGTCGTTCAGGTCGGAGATCGTGACGCGGTCGATCGAGGCGTGCAGTTCGTTGAGCATGGACCGCATCAGATCGTAGGGGAGCGGCCGGGTCGCGGGGATGCCCTGCAATTCCATCGCGATCGCTTCAGCCTCGTAGGCGCCGATCCAGATCGGCAGGTGACGATCACCGTCCACCTCCTTGAGGATGACCACGCGGTTTTGCGTGACGAGACTGACTCGTATGCTTTCGACCGTTGTTTCAATCATCGTCAGGCCCTTTGAACAATGGAACACCGATCCAAACCATCGGCGTACCGTGCTTCGGGATGGCGTCCGGCTGTCACGAACGCGGCGCCTGCCGCCCTGCAACTCCCGTTTCCTATACTACACCCCGAGCCGCGGGCGGGCATCACCCAATCGAGCAGCGGCTTCGAGCAGCGGCATCGAGCAGCGGCGTGAACGGCTGCAACGGCGTCGTCACGGCGGTGGCATCAAGCTCCGGGTAGTCGAAGTGGTCGGCGATACCGATGCTGTCGAACGGCCAGTAGGTGATCCAGGCCTTGCCGATGATGTTGCCGATCGGCACGAAGCCGAACCTGCGGGAGTCCTCGCTGTTGTTGCGGTTGTCCCCAAAGACCATCACCGTCCCGTCCGGAATCTCGATCGGGCCGTTGCCGCAGTACTCGGTCGGGACCTGGCATTCGGTTTCCTTGCCATCGTCCAGATAGGGCTCGACCAGCTCGATGCCATTGATGTAGATGCCGTTGTCCCGCACTTCGAGCGTGTCGCCGGGCAAGCCGATCACGCGCTTGATGTACGGCTTGTTCGTCGTGGCCCCTTCCGGCGGGTTGAGGACCACGATATCGCCGCGCTCCGGGATGCCGAACGGTCGCCAGCGATCGTCGTCGTCGAAATCCACGCCGGGAACCCAGCCAAGCCACGTCTCCTGGTCGAGCGCGAAGTACGCGTTGCGATTGACCAGCAGCATCTCGTTGTCGCTCAACGCCGAATCCATGCTGTGGCCATCGACGCGGAAGTTAAGGACGACGGCGCGCACGGCGACGAAGATCAGCAGGGCCAGCAGCAGCGTCTCGATGACCTCACGGATCATCGACCCCGTTTTCTTGCCGGTGGTTCTGGTTATGGTGGTTTGGTCTGGTGAAGCCTGGTCGTCGGCGCCGGGAGCGCCGCCACGGGAATGCTGGACGTCGTCGGAGGGATGATCGGTCATGCCCGTTGGCTACCTCGATGAACGCTGGGGTCGAACGAAAAAGGGACGCAAGGGATGACCCCTGCGTCCCTCATGACTGCAACGAGCGAATGACCTGTGCCGTTGCGGCGTGCGCCTAGATTTCGTCAGCTCGGCTGCTGCCAACCTTGACGGTGTTGTCATCCCGCACGGTGTTGGCGGAGGAGGTCAGCGTGGAAGCGGTTTTGGAAGTGCCGGCTTCAACGCGTTCGCGCTCCTCGCGTTCCTTCTCTTCGGTCGTGGATTCCGTCTTGAACTCGCGGATGCCCTTGCCGAGCGCGCCGCCGATCTCCGGGAGTTTGCCCACGCCAAAGATGATGACGATAATGACCAGTACGATTGCCAGTTCAGGTACTCCGATGCCTGCCATCGTCGTTTTTCCTCCTCGGATCTGTCGTTGCACGCCTGGGCGTTGGATTCGTGATGCGAACGTCAACGGCCATCAAGGTGCGACCCGTATTGTATGTCTGTCCTAAGCCGAATTCAACGCGCGAATGGTAGAATGGTGACACACCACACGCGAGCGTATCTGGAATTTGACCACGTTTCCGATGGACTGCACCGGGGCATCGTGGCCGCGTGTTGTGCGGTGGTGTCACGACTCCTTTCGCTTTTCGCAGGATGGCCCTTTCGACACGTGAAGTACGGTTAGCTGCTCAGGATGATGCTGCTCATGATCGAGAGGATCACGAAGAAACCGGCGATGCCCAGCGTGAACTGGAACAGCGTCCGCTCGAACCCGCGCCGCGTGCGCTGGATCGTGTCCGACCCGCCGCCGCCAAAGGCTCCGCTGAACGAGGATCCCTTGGTTTGCATCAGGATCACCACGATCAACACGACTGCCACGATGATGGTTACCAGGTTGAGCGCAAAATCCACGAGCTGCCTTTTCCTTCTTCAGCGCCGACGCGGAGAAAACGCCTCCCAGCGTCACGTGCAGCGTACCATCAGCGGCCCCGTTCAGCCACTCTCGGCCACCCCGGTTTCGCGTGCCGCGCGCACGATGGCGGTGAAATCGGCGGCGATCAGGCTGGCCCCGCCGACCAATGCGCCGTCGATATCGTCTTGCGCGAAGAAGTCCCCGGCATTGCCAGGATTGACGCTGCCGCCGTACAGGATCGGGATTTCGTCGCTGGCCTCCGGGTCGAGCGCACGGAGCGTGGCCCGGATGTGCGCCGCCATGGCCTGGGCGTCTTCCGGGCTGGCCGGCTGGCCGGCGCCGATTGCCCAGACCGGCTCGTAGGCGATCAGGATGTTGCGCAGCTGGCCGGGATCGAGATGGCCGGCGGCGCGGGTGACCTGGGCGGCGACGACGTCGAGCGCCTGGCCACCCTCCCGTTCCGCCCGGCTCTCGCCGACACACAGCACGGCAGCCATGTCGTGGGCAATCACCGCATCGAGCTTGGCGCGGACGACGGCGTCCGTCTCCCCGTGTTGCTGGCGGCGCTCGCTGTGGCCGACGAGCGTGAACGAGCACCAGGGGCCGAGCATCGCCGCCGAGACCTCCCCGGTATATGCGCCGGCATCGTGGGCCGAGCAGTCCTGTCCGCCGATCAACAGGCTGGTTTCGGAGAATTCGCTGGAAACCAACGGGATCCAGAGTGACGGGATCGCGATCCCCACGCCGACCTCATCCGTTGCTTCGTTGGCGGCTTCGGCCGCGGCGTTGGCCAGGGCCATCGCCCCCTCGACATCGAGATTCATCTTCCAGTTACCGATGACGTAGGGAATCGTGGTCGAACTCATGCGTTCTCCGGGATGGCGGCGATGCCGGGCAGGGTTTTACCTTCGAGGAATTCGAGGGAAGCCCCACCGCCTGTCGAGATGTGGTCGATCCGGTTGGCCAGATCGAGCCGGTTGATCGCGGCGACCGAATCGCCGCCGCCAATTACCGTGTAGCCGTCCGTTTTCGCCACCGCCTCGGCGACCGTGGACGTCCCCACGGCGAATGCCGGGTTTTCGGCGACGCCGAGCGGCCCATTCCAGAGGATTGTCCGGGCCCCGCCGATTACCTCTGCGTAGCGTGCGGCAGTATCCGGGCCGATGTCGAAGATCGCCGCGTCCTTCGGTATCGCGTCGATCCTGACCCGGTCGCCAGTCGTGGCTTCGATCGATCGGGCGATCACCGCGTCGGAGGGGAGTCCGATATCGACCCCCTGCTCCTTGGCGGCGGCGATCAGGCGGGAGGCGACATCGACGCGATCCGCTTCCACGAGCGATTTTCCAACCTCAACACCCTGAGCCAGCAGGAAGGTGTTGGCCATGCCGCCGCCGATCAGGAGCGCATCGACCCTGGGCAGCAGGTTCTCGAGCACGCCGATCTTGTCCGACACCTTGGCGCCCCCGATGATCGCGACGAACGGTCGCTCAGGATTGTCCAGGAGCTTCGACAGCGCCTCGATTTCCGCCTGCATCAGGAGTCCACTGAAAGCTGGAATGAGGTGGGCGACGCCTTCGGTCGAGGCGTGGGCACGGTGCGCGGCGCCAAAGGCGTCATTGACGTACAGGTCGGCCAGCCCGGCGAGTTCCTGCGCGAACGCGGGGTCGTTGGCTTCCTCGCGCGGATCGAAACGGAGGTTTTCCAGCAACACGACCTCGCCATCAGCCAGATTGTCGATCGCCCGGGTCACCACGCTCCCGGTGGTCTCGGTGAGCGATGTGACAGTCCCGTCGATCAACTCCGCCAATCGTTCCGCGACCGATTTGAGCCGCAACTCCTCGACGACCTTGCCCTTGGGGCGGCCGAGGTGGCTGCAAAGGATCACTTTGGCCCCGTGCCCGGCGAGCCATTCGATCGTCGGCACGGCGGCGCGGATCCGGCTGTCGTCCTCGATCCGCCCATCACTGATGGGCACGTTGAAATCGACCCGGCACAACACCCGCTGGCCGCGAACTCCGACGTCGGCGTCGGTCATCGAGCGCCTGGTCATGTAGCGATCCTGTCCGTTGCGAGGGTGTAAACGGCGATCCAAATCGTAGGGGAGGCCCTGTGTGGCCTCCCGTGTCATCCGGACCCGCAAACGCGGGAGGCCACACAAGGCCTCCCCTACAAAGGAAGTTGACGGCGAGTCCAGCTACCCCCGGTCCCCAAAACCCTGCTCGCACATCAGCGCGGCCAGGTCGGCGACGCGGCACGAATAGCCCCATTCGTTGTCGTACCAGGCGACGACCTTCACCATCCGGTCACCAAGCACGATCGTGGACAGGGCGTCGATGATCGAGGACCGGGAGTCCTGGCGGTAGTCAGTGGAAACCAGCGGTTCCTCGCTGTAACCGAGGATGCCGACGAAGGCCTCCGATTCGGAGGCGGCCTTCAACGCGGCGTTGACGGATTCGACCGTCACCGGCTTCTCCGTGTTGGCCACGAAATCGACGATCGACACGGTCGGCGTCGGCACCCGCAAGGCGAAACCGTCCAGCTTGCCCTCGATCTCCGGGATCACCAGCGGCAGCGCTTTGGCCGCGCCGGAGCTGGTGGGCACGATGTTCTGGGCCGCGCCGCGGGCGCGCCGCAGGTCCTTGTGCGGACCGTCCTGCAACACCTGGTCGGCGGTGTAGGAATGGACGGTGGTCATCATCCCGTACTCGATGCCGAAGGTGTCCAAGAGCACCTTCACCACCGGGGCCAAGCAGTTGGTGGTGCAGGACGCGTTGGAGACGATGTGGTGCGTGGCCGGATCGTAGCTCGCTTCGTTGACGCCCAACGCGATGGTGATGTCCTCACCCTCGGCCGGCGCGCTGATGATCACCTTGCGGGCGCCGGCTTCGATGTGGCCCGCCGCTTTGGCCGCGTCCGTGAACCGGCCCGTGGATTCGATGACGAGATCGACGCCCAGGTCGCCCCACGGCAACTGCGCCGGGTCCATCTCTTCGAGGATCTTCACCAGCCGCCCGTTGACGGTGATGCCGTCGTCGCTCGACGTGATCTCGGCGTCGTAGCGTCCGTAGGTCGAATCGTATTTGAGGAGGTGCGCCAGGGTTGCGTTGTCGGTCAGGTCGTTCACGGCGACCACCTCGAACAGGTCGTCGAACCCGCCCTGGTCGATGGCCTTGAACACCTGGCGGCCGATCCGCCCGAACCCGTTGATCCCGATTTTGTACACCATGAAACGCTCCTCGAACTATTCGGGTTGATTGCAATTGGTCGGGAATGTGCGGAGCGGGGGGCTCCCTCATGCCGCTGGAAGCCTACCAACAATTGCCTGCGGATGTCGGGCGGTCAGCGGCCCCCGCCGACGAGGACTGCCGAACGGGTGCGTTCGGGATGGCGGGCCGCCGGGTCGGCGGCCTGGAGGTGACCCATCGAGCCGCGGTCGCGGGCCAGCGCGAGGAGCGCCGCAGCCAGCTTGACCGGGTCGTGGCGGAGCGGGTTCTGGTCGTTGACGACATCCCTGGCCACGATGTCGACACCGTTCGAGGTTTTCTCGGCGCCGTTGTAGACCACGGCCTCGACATGCCACTCCGGGCGGATCGCGGTGCCCGCGGCCGGGTTGCTGTTGACCAGCACGTAGTCGAGCTCGTCCTCGCCAAGGTACTTGACCACTTCGCGGACGTGATCGTCGTAGCCGTAGTGGTCGGTTTCACCTTCCTGGGTCGCCACGTTGCACACGTACACGGTGTCGCCCTGGGACCAACTGATGGCCTCGCGGATGCCGTCCACCAGCAGGTTGGGGAGGACGCTGGTGTAGAGGCTGCCGGGACCGAGCACGATCAGGTCGGCGTTGAGGATCGCCGCCAGGGCCGGGTCGTACGCCCTGGGGTGGGGAGGATCGAAGAAGATATCCTCGATCGCCGGGCGCTCGTGGGCGATCGCCGATTCGCCGCGCACCGTGACGCCGTTGGCGAGGTCGGCGCAAAGCGTGACGTTTTCGAGGGTGGACGGCAGCACCCGGCCGCGGACGTTGAGGACCCTTGCCGATTCCAGCACCGCCTGCTCGAAGGAGCCAGTCACCTGCGTCATGGCCGTGATGAACAGGTTGCCGAACGAATGCCCCGTCAGCTCCGAGCCGTCCTTGTCGAAGCGGTAATGGAATAACTGGCTCATGATCGATTCGTCTTCGGCCAGCGATACGAGGCAATTCCGGATGTCCCCCGGCGCCGGGATGTCGAATGCGTTCCGGATCCGGCCCGTGCTGCCGCCGTCGTCGGCGACGGTCACGATTGCGGTGAGGTTGACGTTGGCCTGCTTGAGGCCCCGCAGCAGGAAGCCGAGACCGGTGCCGCCGCCGATCGTGACGACGTTGAATTCTGCCGGGATCGGCCCGAACCGGTCGCCACCGACGATTTCAGCGACCGATCGCCCGGTGGTGATCTCCTTGAGCAGCGGGGAGAGCAGCGAGTGGCTCAGTTTGCGGAGGGCGAAGGCGAACAGCAGCAATCCGCCGCCGAGCAACAACAACCCGCGCCAGGGATGGGGGATGAATTGCAGGGTGATGGTTTCGGCGAACCCCTGCAGGCGGGATGGCACTGAATAAGTGTCGTACACCCAGGCGGCGGCCATCGCCAATGCCAAGCTGGTCAGCACGAGCGCCACGATCACGAGCGCCATCCAGCGCTTGATCATCATGCCGGGGCGGAGCCACATCCGGAGCGTTCGACGATTCATGGAAAGTCCAGCACTGTGCGCCGCGTTGGGGTGCGCTGGGTCGCGGCATTGGTTGTCGTTCTGCGCCCCGGTTGCGAGCAGGTAAGGATGCGCCAGTTTTGGTCAGGGAGTATAGCATCGCCAAGGTGACCGTACACTGAGTACGGTCAGACCTGAATCGAGGCCACTGGTTCGGCATTCCTTTAAATGGGGTTGACGCCTTGGGCCGGAGAACGTACAATCGCTGTTCGTGCGGATTCTGGCGCAGGCCGGAAACGATCGCTCAACAACCTTTGGACTGGACGGCGCGTGCAGTTGATTCTAACCAAATGGCGAGAACCTGGCAAGCCGGGAGGGGTGACTTATGCCCTCCCGTTTTTGGCGTGCCAAATTTCCGGCATGGCGTTTGCCCTCCCCCGTCGCTCTGGCTCGAATCGGCGACCATGTCCGGCTCTCGATGGCGGTCCGGTCTCCTCCATGGTTGTTGCGCGCTGAATCCTCTCGAAACCCTTCCCCGTTTTCGTATAGCTGATTGAAAGCCGCAATGCCGACGGGCCGGAGCGCCGGACCGAATGGTCGTTTTCAAGCGATGGCGTGTAGTTCATGGTGTTTTTTCGGGCTGCGGTGTCTCCCACGGAGATGCGGGTCGAACACGAGGAGCGTTGAATGGCTGTAGACCGTAAAGCAGGGACGAGCACAGCGACCCACGCCGTAGAAGACAAGCAGGTACTTTCCAACCGGGGCGTTGGTCGCCGGACCTACGCCCGCATCCCGACCGTGATCGAGATGCCGAACCTGGTCCAGGTACAGATCGAGTCATTCAAGTGGTTCGTCGAGGAAGGGCTCCGTGAGCTGCTCGACGAGATATCGCCAATCACCGACCACCACAAGAAGATGGACCTCCACATCTACGAACCGCGGTTCGGCGACACCTGGGAGCGAATGCCCAAGGGTGAGGAGCAGGACCGGGCCAAGGCCGATCCCCGCATCGCCGAGGTTTATTGCCGCGAACGCGACATCTCCTACACCGCGCCCCTGCGCATCTCGGCCCGCCTCGAACTCCGGGAAACCGGCGAGATCATCGAAACGCCCGACGAAGGCATTTTCCTCGGCGATTTCCCGATGATGACCTCGGACGGCACGTTCGTCATCAACGGCGCCGAGCGCGTGGTCGTCTCCCAACTCGTCCGCTCGCCGGGCGTCTACTTCGACCGCCAGCGCGACCCGGCCTCCGGCAAGTGGCTCTCGACCGCCAAGCTCATCCCGAACCGCGGCGCCTGGCTGGAGTTCGAGACCTCCAACCGCGACGTGATCTCGGTCAAGGTCGACCGCAAGCGCAAGATGCCGGTCACGATCCTGCTCCGCGCGATCGGGATCGACAGCGACGACGCGCTCCTCGACGCCTTCAAGGATGTCGATACCAATGAGGATCACCGTTACATCGCGACCACGCTCGAGAAGGAACCGACCAAGACCCGCGAGGAAGCGCTGATCGAGCTCTATCGCCGCCTGCGGCCGGGCGATCCCCCGACCAAGGACAACGCGAACACGATGCTCGACAACCTCTTCTTTAACGAGCGCCGCTATGACCTGGCGCGGGTCGGCCGCTACAAGCTCGATGAGCGCCTGCACGGCGGCCATGTCGAAACGGGTGACCTCGACGAGGAACGGGCGCGGCGCGTGCTCAGCAACAACGACCTCGTGGCCATCATCCGGGAGTTGATCCGCCTCAACAACGGCCAGGGCAAGACGGACGATATCGATCACCTCGGCAATCGGCGGATCCGCGCCGTTGGCGAACTGATCCAGATGCACGTCCGGACCGGGTTCCAGCGCCTGGAGCGCGGTATCCGCGAGCGGATGACGATCCAGGATATGGAAGGCATCAAGCCCCAGACCCTGATCAGCACGACCCGGCCCGTGATGGCGTCCGTCCGGGAGTTCTTCGGCGGCTCGCAGCTGTCGCAGTTCATGGACCAGACCAACCCGCTGGCCGAGCTGACGCACAAGCGGCGACTTTCCGCCCTCGGGCCCGGCGGCCTGAGCCGCGACCGCGCTGGCCTGGACGTGCGCGACGTTCATCCGTCGCACTACGGGCGGATCTGCCCAATCGAGACGCCGGAAGGCCCGAACATCGGCCTCATCGGCTATCTCGCGACGTACGGCAAGATCAACAAGCACGGCTTCATCGAAACACCCTACCGGCGGGTCGTTTCCCGGCTCGATGTCTCCGACCCGGTCCTGCCGTTGGCCGGCCAGATCCTGCGCGAGGACGTCATGCATCCCGAGTCCGGGAACGTGATCGCTAGCGCCGGCGAAACGATGACGGACGAGACCGCCCAGGCGATCGTCGAGGCCAAGGTCGGCGAGGTCCGCATCAAGTCGATCGCCTCCGAGCAGATCGTCTATCTGCCGGCCGACCGCGAAGTCAACGTCATGATCGCCCAGGCCAACACGCCGCTCGACGAAGCGGGCCGGATGATCGAGGACGAAGTCACCGTACGCCTTGGTTCGGACGGCCACCGCTTCCCGGTTGTGCCGGCCGAGCAGGTGACGTACATGGACGTCTCGCCGAAGCAGGTGGTGTCGGTGGCGACCGCCCTGATTCCGTTCCTGGAGCACGACGACGCCAACCGCGCCCTGATGGGCGCGAACATGCAGCGCCAGGCGGTGCCGCTGGTGCGGCCGCAGGCGCCGATCGTCGGAACCGGCGTCGAGTACCTCGCCGCCCGTGACTCGGGCCAGGTGGTGGTTTCCCGCCACGCCGGCACGGTCGTTTCGGCCTCCGGCAAGCAGATCACGATCGTCGAGGACGATGGCACGCGCCACGCCTATCACCTGCGGAAGTTCGTCCGCTCGAACCAGGACACCTGCATCAACCAGCGTCCGATCGTCCACGTCGGCGACCGGGTCGGGATCAACGAAGTCATTGCCGATTCGTCATCCACCGAGAACGGCGAGCTGGCGCTCGGCCAGAACCTGCTCGTGGCCTTCATGCCCTGGGAAGGCGGCAACTTCGAGGACGCCATCCTTCTCAGCGAGCGGCTGGTTCGCGACGACGTCTACACCTCGATCCACATCGAGAAGTACGAGTGCGAAGCGCGGGACACGAAATTGGGTCCCGAAGAGATCACCCGTGACATCCCGAACGTGGGCGAAGAGAGCCTGGCCAACCTCGACGAATCCGGGATCATCCGCATCGGCGCCGAGGTTCGCCCGAACGACATCCTCGTCGGCAAGGTCACCCCTCGAGGCGAGACCGAGCTGAGTGCTGAAGAACGCCTGCTGCGGGCGATCTTCGGCGAGAAGGCGCGCGAGGTGAAGGACACCTCCCTCCGCGTGCCGCACGGCGTCCACGGCAAGGTGATCGACGTCAAGCAGTTCCAGCGGGACGACAGCTCGGATCACGAGCTGCCGGCGGGCGTCAACCAGAGCGTCCGGGTGATGATCGCGCAGAAGCGCAAGATCTCCGAGGGCGACAAGATGGC